>CAZYVY010000004.1:0-51857 GCA_964651555.1 uncultured Lachnospiraceae bacterium
ATTGCCGCCTTCTGAAGTCCCGATATTCTGTCATCGCCTCTCACTACGGTTTACCCCCAATCTTCGTTCAGCCAGTTACGTAAAAGATTTGCAACCGCTTCCGGATTTTCTTCCACAAATTTTTCAATCATCTTTCTGGTTTCGGATTTTGTTTCCAGTTCAATGTCTTCCAAAGGTTCCGCAGGCATGGACTGTAACAGATTTTCAACAGAAAGTTCTTCCGGTTCTTCTTCCGGTGCTTTTTCCTGCTTAAAGCTCCTGATTACCACATAAGCAAGTAATAAAAGAATCAAGACAATTAAAACAACCCATAATACGTCCGTAAACTCAATATCAGCAGATTCCTTATCCACAAAGAAAGGTTCTTCATAAGCCACAATGGTAATATCCGATTCTGCAATACCGCTGGCATCCGATACGATGGAATAAAGGTCTGCATCAACTTCAAGCTTTACCCTGTCATTATTGGCAAGCTTATATTCATCCCAGGTAATTCCGTCTAACAAGCCCAATTCCTTAGCATCTTCTTCCCTGACAATACGATAAGAAATAGCCGTAACCGCAATGGATGATTCATCATAAATAACGCTTCCCGCAGGAATCTTCTGTGTGGTAGTTTCGGAATTTACAAGGTAATCCTTTTCAAACTGGTTTACCGAGCTTGAACCGCCTTCACCTTCACTCCAGACATAAGTATCATCACCGTTAGAATCTGTACCGGGAACCAGAGAAGTTCCTCCTTCGGTCTCAGCCTCATAACCTGCCTCATGAGACAGATATCCTTCTGTTCTTCCGTCGTCTACGGAATACTCAATATTAACACTTTCCGTTTCTGCAAAGTTCACCTTAAGATTACTTGCAACTTCAATCAAATCAAACTCATTGGTATTCTGTAAAACTCTTTTTACTTCGCTCTTAATAGATGCCTCTACCTGTTGTTTTAACGTCAACTGGTTGCTTGCATTACCAAAAGACGATGAACTTTCATCGCCGTCAAACAAAAGATTTCCCTGCGTATCCATAATAACCACCTGATCTGTGGTTTCATTACCGATAGCAGTTTTAATGGAACGGGCAATTGCAGTTGCCTGATCCGTAGAACAATTTCCGCTCAGCTTCAATAACACCTGTGCTGAGCTTTCCTGCTGGTTGGCAATCAATGTGCCGTCATCCTGAGGTATATGCAACGTAACTGTGGCTTCTTCTATGAATTCCACATCTTCAAGCATCTTGGTTAACTCACTCTGAAGATACGCTATGTACAGTTTCTGGGTATCTGCTTCGGTAGTGGTCAACCCTCCGGAAACCACATCAGAAAGCTTAAATGTTTCTGTTAAAATGTTATTAGAGCCTAATAATATATTCGCATCAGACAATTGGTTTTTATTAACCTCAAAAACCAGACCGCTGTCTGAAACCTGATAGTCGTATCCGCCGTCATCCAATAAAGACTTTACTTCCGCTGCCTGAGTAGTGGTTTCACAAACCGCCACCGTAACATACTGGGGTCTGCTCATTACCGTTACCAATATGGCAATAGCAACAATAACCCCCAAAGCAACACTGATAATCGCTGTTTTTTGCTTGGAAGAAAACTTATTCCACCACTCCATAAACCGCGGTGGTATTTCTTTTAGTTTATCTAAAAGTTTCTCAACCATACCTTCGTCTCCTTATTTCCCGGGTAAATCCTCATTAAATCTGCATCTGCATGATTTCCCTGTATGCCTGTAAAAATTTATCCCTTACCGCCACAGTATACTGCAATGCCGTAGATGCTTTCTGCAACGAAATCATTAAATCATGTGTTGATTCCGTTTCTCCCAAAGCAAATTTTATTTCTTCATTTTCAGCATCCGACAAATATGCATTTGTTGTCTGCAGATTGTCAATGGCTGAATTTAACATAACGGAAAACATATCACTACCCTCTGCGGTTTGTGTGGCAGAAGTCTTATAACTCTGAAGTGCTTCCGAATTAATCTGATAGATAGATGAAAGATCCATTGTGTATCTCCTTTAATCTCTTTTACCATTCATTACTGGCCAATCTGTAATCCTTTTAACGCCATAGACTTGCTTGCATTGAATGCGGTTGCATTAGCCTCATATCCACGGGTTGCATCAATTAAGTTGGTCATTTCCGTAATGGTATTTACATTGGGGTATGTCACATAACCTGACTCGTCCGCATCCGGATGTGAAGGATCATATACCTTATTCATTTCAGAAGTATAATCTTCCTGCACTGAAGTTACTCTTACACCCTTGCCCACTGCATTACTGAAACTTCCGGTTGCATGATTAAAAACCGTTGCAAAGGATTCGGTTCCTGCCCCTTTTGCCTCAAATGTAACAACCTTACGGCGATAAGGTGTACCATCATCTGTTCTTGTTGTATTGGCATTTGCCACATTCTCTGCGATAACGTCCATACGATATCTCTGCGCAGTCATACCTGACGCACTAATATCAAAAGCATCAAACATTCCCATAACAATACCTCCTTATCACTATGATTCCATCACGGTCTTGAGATTGGTAAATTCCTGTGAAATACTGTTCATCAGACCGTTGTATTTAATCTGATTTTCAGCCAGTGCCACATTTTCGGTATCAATATCAACATTATTACCGTCCAATCGATATGAAACCTCAGACGAATCTGTGTACACGGTAGGATTCAATGTACTCAAACGACTGTTTATTTTATTAATTTTGGCGTCCATGCTTCCACCGTCAGCACCCAAAATAGCATTACGTAATTCATTCTCAAAAGAAACATCCTGACGTTTATATCCCGGAGTCGCCGCGTTGGCAATATTATTGTTAATAGCTTCATTACGTTTCCATGAAGCATCCGCTGCTTTATCCAAAACATCTACATAATCAAAAACACTGGTACTAATCATCGTTTTCCTCCTATATGCGGGCACACTCCACCCACCTTATTTCATTATAGATTATTTCCCTAAAAACACAAGCCATTTTTACAAAAAAAACACTTTATATTGTGTTTTTTTATAAATTACCCACAAGATGTCTGATTTCCGTCATTCATTTGTGCGTTTGTGATTTACATAAAACCAAAAAAGGATTTACTGCTTACACAATAAATCCTTTTACCTTACTGTTTATGGCACAACTTCCTTGCTGTGTTTTTGTTCTCATACATATATATCGGCCATATTTTGATAAAATTTATATCTATTCTGATTGTTTCTTCAACGTATTGATTTCTTCAAAAACCATATCGTTCATTACTTTAATATAAGTCCCCTTCATTCCTGACGACCTGGACTCAATCACACCTGCACTCTCCAGCTTGCGCAAAGCATTCACAATTACCGAACGGGTAATTCCCACACGATCCGCTATTTTGCTGGCCACAAGTACACCTTCCATACCGCCCAGTTCATCAAAAACATGAATAACCGCTTCCAACTCCGAACCGGATAACGTACTGATTGCAGACTTCGCTCCTGCCACACGTCTGGATTCTTCTGCTGTTTCTTCACTGACAGAACGAAGAATTTCAAGACCTACAACGCTGGTAGCATATTCGCACAGGATGATATCATCAATTTCATACTCACTTTGACTTTTATACAAAAACAAAGTTCCCAGTCGCTCACCGGCAATAACAATAGGGGTAATCACACCTCTGTAAAGGGAGCAATCGGTTTCCTCAAAGCCAAGCGTTCCCAAATTCACATTTTCTTTGGTGGATAACACACCCAAAAAACGTTCATTTAATGCAGCGTCAATAAATACGCCTTTTCTTTCTCCAAGCAATTCATATATTACCGGAACCTTCGGCGTACTACCCATGCCAAGAATCTTACCCTTACGGCTGATGACCAGCACATTTGAATCCGTAATATCCCGCATTACTTTACAGATATCCGTAAACACTACCTTACCTGCATTATTCGTATATAAAAGTTTAACAATCTTCCTGGTTTTATCTAATAGTTGTACGCTGCTCATTCTCTCTCCGAAATACCTTAACGCCCCTGTGTTATCATTTTCTGTTACAGAAATATTTTAACACAATTCAGCAAATTGCGCAACATTTTAAATTTTATTTCTCTTTTTGTCTGACACAGCCGCATTCGGGCTTTGCACAAACAAGTTTATTTCCTTTGGATAACATTACATTGCCACATTCCGGACACTTTTCATTGGTTGGACGTTGCCACACCATAAAATTACAATCCGGAGACTTTTCGCATCCGTAATACGTACGTCCTTTTTTTGTTTTACGCACTACCACTTCCCCACCGCATTCAGGGCAGGTTACACCGATTTTTTCTAAAAAGGTTTTGGTATTCCTGCAAGCCGGAAATCCGGGGCAGGCAAGGAACTTTCCGTGAGGACCGTACTTAATCACCATATTTCTGCCGCACAGCTCACAAACTTCCTCTGAAACTTCGTCTGCAATTTTTACTTCACCCAAATCTTCTTCAGCCTGTTTTACTGCTTCATCCAAATCAGGATAAAAATTAGACACTACCGTCTTCCAATGAACTGTACCTTCTTCAACCTTATCAAGAAGTGCTTCCATATATGCAGTAAAATTCACATCTACAATACTGGGGAAGGCTTCTTTCATCATATTGTTGACAACCTGACCAATTTCAGATACATATAAATTCTTATTCTCTTTAATTACATATCTGCGGGCAATAATTGTTGTAATGGTAGGTGCATACGTACTGGGACGCCCAATTCCCAGTTCCTCCAATGCACGCACCAGGGCAGCTTCCGTAAAATGAGCCGGCGGCTGGGTAAAATGCTGCAACGCCTCGAATTCAGCAAATGTAAGCTTGCTGTCCTTCGTAATTGCATTTAAAAGTGTATTATTCTCAGCTTTTTCATCTTCTTCCTGTACATAAACACTCCGATAACCTTCAAAAGCCACCTTAGAAGCGCTGACACGGAATGAATATTCTCCCCCTGCAATACGGACAGAAACGGTTTCAAATACTGCCGCCGCCATCTGGCTTGCAACAAATCTCTTCCATATTAACTGATACAACCTGTACTGGTCTCTGGACAAGGATTCTTTCAGCTTTTCAGGAAGCATTGCTACATCCGTGGGACGGATTGCTTCATGCGCATCCTGAATCCTCTTTTCATCCTTCTTTTTATTATCATCTCCCGCTACATAACCGGCGCCATAGGTTGCCTGAATAAAATCAGCAGCGGCAGCCTTAGCCTCATCGGAAACACGGGTAGAATCGGTACGCAAATAAGTGATTACACCCACTGTACCGTTTCCTTTAATATCAATACCTTCATATAACTGCTGGGCAATACGCATGGTTTTTTGTGTCGCAAAACCCAACACCTTACTTGCTTCCTGCTGTAATGTGGATGTGGTAAAAGGAAGAGGTGCTTTTCTGACACGTTCTCCCGTTTTTACATCACTTACGCTAAATGAAGCCTTTTCCAATGCCTTTTTTACCGTTTCCACATCAGCCTTGGATGTTAGCTCCATTTTCTTATCGTCTTTACCATAAAAGGATGCTACGAGGGGCTTTTTTTCACCATCTAACATAAAAGAAGCATTCAAAGACCAATATTCCTTCGGAATAAAAGCCTCAATTTCTTCTTCTCTGTCACAGATAATACGCAAAGCTACCGACTGTACACGGCCGGCACTCAATCCTCTTTTTACCTTGGCCCAAAGCACAGGCGAAATACGATATCCCACCATACGGTCCAATATTCTTCTGGTCTGCTGGGCATCAACAAGATTCATGTTGATTTCACGGGCTTTTTTTAATGACTCTTTTACCGCATTCTTGGTGATTTCATTGAATGTGATTCGATAAACTTTTTTATCGCCTAATTTAAGAGCTTCATACAAATGCCAGGAAATTGCCTCTCCCTCCCGGTCAGGGTCGGTTGCGAGATAAATTTTCTCTGCCTTCTTTACTTCTTTACGAAGTGCTGAAAGCACATCTCCCTTTCCCCGGATGGTAATATATTTGGGTTCATAATCGTTCTCAACGTCAACGCCAAGCTGACTCTTGGGTAAATCGCGGACATGTCCGTTACTTGCAAGAACTTCATAATTACTGCCCAAGAATTTTTTAATTGTTTTTACCTTAGCAGGTGACTCCACAATCACCAGATATTTTGCCATAGCACTTCCCCTATTCATTACATCCTAGTATCCCTTATGGGTAGCCGACTTCAACTGTACACCAATTTTTATGAAGTTGCAAGAAAAATTTTCCCAAGACACAGAAAAATCATCTTGCCAGACGTAATTGCTCTGCAATCGGCCACGTTTCGCGCTGTTGATAAATATCCTCCCGCGCATAAATATATCGGTCACTATAGTCTATAATAAATTTATCCGGTTTATACACCTCAAAACGATACACAGGTACATATCCCGGCATTTCTTCCTCAACCGGAAGTGCCGCCAATTGAAAATACTGCCCTACCACAAACTCCGGATATCCGTATTCTGCCAGTTCTTCAAGCATTTCATTCTGGGTTTTTGCGTCCGCAAGAATCTGACGGTTATAAGAAATATCAGTATTCCCTTCATTATGATTATAAAAGATATTTTTATCAAAATAAGCAAGACAGTCAAAAAACAACGTCACAGACGGAATATGCGTATATTTTGAAGCATCCACATAATCTTCAATACTTTCAAAAGGACCGGTACCATTCATTTCCCACTGTAATGCACAGTTGTTTTGATCCGCTCCTACCAAACGTATTCCCTCCGCAAGATCTTTTGTGTACCATGTCGTTTTCGTCAGGTCCGTCCATGAGCAAAAAACGCTCCATGCAAGAGAGACGCCCAAGCACAACAGAAGTGCCAGCTTGGGAATAAGTTTACATAACTTTACGCTCTTTTTCTTGAATTTATCTAATATTTGAGGCGGTTTTCGGATGGATATTTTATCGGCTTCGCTTAAAGCGCACCAGAATACAAACACAATCCATAAATAAATCAAACCTATATGATGATACCAAAAATATACGGTTGCCGAGAAAAGCGAAAAGAAAACATAGGGCACAACCATCAGAAGAAGCTTCCTGTATTTTCGAGCAAAATATACTAACACAGCCACTGTAACCAGACCGAGAAACAAGTTTACATAAGATGTAGCATTTCCACTTACCACCGTCTGCGCATAATTTTGGAGCCTTGCATCCATTCCCGTATCAAGAAACATGGCATCTGCCGGTCCCAGAACTAACATATATACCAATCCGTAAAGAATGGTTCCTATGGAATATACGGCAACACTGTTGGTATCTTCTTTCGGAATCATCAATAATAACTGGGCAACATTACATACCAGCAAAACAGACATAGCCGCAATCTGCCTTCCCCTGTGCTCTTTTAAGGTAGTAAAAAGCTCCACAATCCAAACAACACAGATTCCCGCTGCAAACATCATTCCATAAGCATTGCTCATGCATAAAAGCATCAGTGCCCCGGCAAAGGCAAAAGGTTTCTCTGCCCTTTTACGATAGGCAAGTGCCGCCAAACAAAATGCCAACATGGTAATACAATAAGGACGTACAACCACGCTGTAACGAAAAAACATATAATAAGTAAACGGCAAAGCATATTTTACCGGTTTAGGAAACGGCGACTTAAAAATTATCAATGCTGCAGTTGCAATACTAAATATCGCTCCGGGTATACGTAAGCCAATATCAAAAGGTATTCCGCTTTTTGCAAATAACGCCAGTATCAGATGCCAAAGGGGTGGATGTCCCTCATAATGCGGAATCTCAAAAAACAACTCATACCACGAAGCATCTTTGGCAATCATCCATGCCTGGGCTTCGTCATACATCGGTTCATGAAAAAAGGCCAACAACACATAAAGTGCTATAAACAAGCCAAAATAAAACCAATTATTTTGTAAAACCGTTTTGAATCTGCTCATAAATAGGCCAATCCTCTCTTGTTACATAAATGTCATCTCTGACATAGACAAAGCTTCTTGCATAAATAGCATTATATTTATTAATACGGTAGCAAATAAAACTGTATACGGGAAGATATTGGTGCTCCGTTACATCCAGTCCCATTAAGCCCAGAATTTCGGGTTCTCCTATGATAACCTCCGGATATCCCTGCTCTCCCAATTCCCTCAGATATACCAGACTTTCCTCCTGTGACATCATATCATGATCCACATAACGTTTATTCGCATCACCCTCATTAAAATTATAAATATAATTCTCTTTTTCCTCTGAATAGGCAAGAATATCAACAAAATTACACATTTTTACATATTGATAATAATCTTCGGCATTTAACTGCATAACTTCTGTGGTAATATCATAATATCCGTCCACAACCTCATATTCGTCAGACATACCGGCAACAACTTCTTTATCCTCTTCTGCCATTTCTGCATAGGTCCATTCCGTAACCACACGATATTGATCCAGATCATATTCCTCTATCATTTCTGCAAGACCTTTTGCATACCACACCGGCAGCTGTATGTCATTTTTTACGGCACAGATTGTCCAGAAAATGGAAATCCCCAATGCAAGCGCAACCATAAAATAACCAATTTTTTTACAAAGACCTACTGATTTTTCTTCTATCTTCTGCAAATATCCGGGCAATTTTAACTCTTCCGGTTTCTCTGCCAAGGCACACCAGAATACAAATAATACAAATAAAGGAACAATTCCAATGTGATGATTATAAAAATATCCCAATGCCGCATATCCTGCGAAAGCAATATAAGGCAGAATCAGCATCGCTTTCTTCTTAAATATGTGTGCTGCAGTAATCATTACATAATACAATACTAAAGTAATAAAAACACAAAGAATTGTAGAATAATCAATGTTCACAATGGTATCAAACTGCTGTAATCTTCCCATAAGAGATACATCAGTAAGAAGTGCATCTGCCGGCAAAACCAAAAATGTATAAATCAAGCACCGTAATTGGGAAAAATCAACCACACGCACCTGCGCAAAAGCACTATCCGCAGGCCATATAATCATAAGAAGTGCAACCGCCATAAGCAGCATGACAACCAAAGACCATACACGTTTATCCTTAACCGCTTTTGCAGCAAATCCTTTTCCCTTTAATTCTTTTATCAGCTCTACCGTCCAAATCAGACATAATACTGCGGCAAATAAGATTCCATAGGCACTGCTTAAACACAAAAGATATAGAGATAACAGATAGCGCACAGGCTTTTTGTTTCTCTCTTTGTAAGACAATGCAGCAAGAACAAACCCCAAAAACATCATGGAATAAGGGCGGCAAATTACCGTATACTGATAGAAAAGAAAATACGTAAAAGGAATAAGGCATCGAATCCATTTATGAAAAGGAGCCTTGAAAATCACAAGAAAGGCAGCAATTCCCGAACAAATAAAAGCCGGGATACGTAAACCGATTTCCATCGGAACTCCGGTTTTTGCAAAAACAGAAAGCAATAATGTCCATACAGGCGGATGTCCTTCAAAATGCGGCAACTCAAACAGCATCTCTTTTATGCTTGCGTCCGAAGCAACCATCCATGCCTGAATTTCATCATACCAGGGCTCATGATAAACATACATTATCACAGATAAAATCAAAAAAAATGCAAATGCGACACACTCAGGCAATTTACTATTCTTCCATGTAAAATTAAAACCTGATTTTTTTTCTTCTGTATGATTTGTAACCGATACAACATTTTGTGCATCCATAAGGGCACCTACTTTCTATATGTATTAACAGGGTCATTATATATGATTTTATATATAAAAGCAAGAAAGGAACTGTCCGAAAACAGTTCCTTCCATATTTCGTTTAATTAAAATTAATTCCACTGTGCATCTGTCCAAGAACAATCATAAGTATTTCCGCCGCTGAAACGGGAAATATCTCCGCCCTGAACAAATAGATTTAAATCAACCACATCATTCCAGGTTCCCTGTCCTGCACTAAGCTGATTAGGAATATAGATAAAGAATGCAATTCTATACTTACCGCCGGGAACAGAATTATCACTATTACCGTTAAATAATTCTACCGCTGAAGAACCTACTTCTCTTGCCTGAACCGCCAAATCTCCGGTAACATTATCAATAGCCATACCTATTTCTAACATAGTTGTACCGTCAATCTGTTGTGTAGTACCGGAACCTCCTACTGAAGTCAATGTACCGGATCTTACACCATTGCCTTCCTTCTCACTTGCATCATAAGTTTTATCATTGTCTGCATCTTTGTACATAACCATCTTAAACTGAACATTACGATTTGCATCAACAGGATTCAACTCAGAATTCAGCAAACCAACAAGATTAATACCGTCAACCACAATCTGATTATAACGCTCGGTATTACCTGTCTGGGTGGATAATGTAACAAAACCATCCGCTGTAACACTGGTAGAGTTAACATTGTACGATACCGCTTTGGTTGTCAGATAAATCTTAATACTGGAACCATCTGTTGTCTTTCCTGATAAATAAACAGCTGACGCATCATCTTTCGAAAGAGATTTCGTAAAATCAACATTTACCGTACTAAGTGTTCGAATGTATCTTCCCGGTGTTGTACCTGCACTGGAAATTCCTGTAATCGAGTTCATAAAGTCTTTGTTTGTTCCTGTATTATATGTTACATTTACAAACTCATACATAGAACTGAAGTTTGTCGTATCCGAAATTGTTACACCTGCAGTTAAATCCAAATCATATTCCGAAACCAGGTCTACAATTGCATATCGTTCAATGTCAGCAACCTTTTCAATAACGGTAGTACCCGGAATTGCCGTAGTACTGCCATCATCAATCTGCTGTACTGTCTTATCCTCAATTGCATTTCTGAAATACACATCTTTTACTGCTGTATACGTATAATCGGACTTTTCCATCTCAACATACAGCACTACCATATTATCGCAATCCGCACTGGTTGAAGTTGTATCCCAACCGTTAACACCAAAATCCTTTACATATTCTGCCATCAATGACCAATCACTGTCTAAAGCGGTCTGGCTGTAATACAAACGTTTCTCAGCACTATTTAAGGCAATATAGTGTTTATCACCACTGCTACTGCTAATTGCAAGTACCTTCTCTCCGGCAAACGTACCGGAGGATAATGTTCCCGGAACAACAGAACCTGTTGCATCCACTAATAATTCTTCAATCTGATTTGTAACAATCTGTGCTTCTGTCTGCATGGTTACTTCTGCATTACCGTCTTTGTAAGATACAGTTGTGGTACGCATAATTGTAACAATGCCAATCATTACAAACCCGAAGACTACCAAAGTTAATAGTAATTCTACCAATGAATAACCTTTATTATTCTTCATTATACACCTCCTATTATTGTATCTCACATTTACCGGTATGGGGGTAAAGTTTAATTTCTGCTACTTTATCGCCATTTTGAATCTTAATATTTTCCCAATAATAAGTCGTACCCGGAATAGTATTAAACGCACCTGTTGATTGGTTAAAACTAATGGTAACGGCACCACCCGATGTTAATTCCGAAGTTACAACGGATGCCGAACCGCCGGAAGTATCCGTATACGACAAAGAAATTGTTGCCTGGGTAGAGACCAGTTTCACTTCTTCTCCATTACCCACACTGTAATAATACCAACCATCATTGCCGCAACGAATCTTAATGCTACCCTGTGAACTTCCTCTTGCCATTGCAGTGGTTCTGGCCTGATTCAATGTATTTTCAAGTTTATCAGCCGCTTTCGCCACATTGGTTCTTGAAATCAAACCCATGGAAATGCTGACCATACCAATCAATACTGCCAAAATAGCAAGAACAATAATCAATTCCACATAGGAAAAACCTTTGTTATTCTTACGCATAAGTTCCTCCTATTCCTTGGTCCAATTCACATAACCTACAGCAGATTCCACTGAATTAGCTCCGCCGCCACCGTCTGTTGCAAAGTTTACGATACTGTTAATGACCGAATTAGGATCCGATACAAACAAATCGGCGATTGCCACCTGAGGTGTTGACCCATTGGGATTATTAATCTTCTGAGACGTATCGGTTATCAACGCATTAAAGGCTGCATTACCAAGCTGTGAAAAACGGAAACTCTTATGATTATTAAAGGAAATCGGATTCAAGCTAAGCAAGGTCGCATTCAGACTACCGCCGTCCTGTAAGCATTTGCCGTAGTCAGAAGTAAAGATTGCAAGCTGTCCTCTAAAGTCATTACCGTTAGCAACCTGGGAATTGCTTGTTACTTTCGTTTCGTATGTAATACCTTCCACATTAATAGAACTGGTTGTTCTGGTATCACCACCGGTCATGTTTGCATAATCATAAATATCATATGCTCCTGCAGTGGTAGTTTGCGCAAACAACTTATTCATAACACCATCATTGGTGGTATCTGTATCATTTAAGCCCAAGGTATTAAGTAAACCAAGATAATTATCCTTAGAAAGCTGCTGTACACTACCGGTTAATATATTGGAGGAATTTCCCACACCCGATGTTGCAGTATATGTAACTCCATCACTATTTAAGATACTTGCCTGATTAGTTGTAATACCATACTGTTCCGTAGCAGAATGAGGCTTATTTCCATAAGGGAAATACACCGTACCTGTACACATGAAAGAACTGTCACCGTTTACATACACATCACCGCAAATGGTAATCTGTCCGCTGACAATATTCAAAATCGCACTGTCATCTAACACCACATCACCCATAATAATCATATAATCCCCAACAAGGGTAAAGATTGTATCGCCTCCAAGGTGAAGTGCGGGCTTTGCGCCGTTAGAACCGGGTTTATATACGGTTGCATGTGTAACACCGTCTGCCTCAAACATACCACCCTGTTCTGCTGAACGTGTATCAACGCAGGTAGCATATTCATTGGAACCAATCATAACATTACCGTAAAGAGTAAGACGGGCAGGCTCTGACGTTGTACAATCCAACGGAGTATCCATAATCATACTGAAATCACCAACACCACTGCTTGATGCAGAAGGACTGGTTTTTACACGATATACCAAATCCGTGGTAATCTTATTGGTGTATCCACTTGCTAATTCTTCCTGTTCGATAACAACACCTTTTAATGTAACAACCTGAACTGCGGTGTTTTCCACATCATCCGCGGTACCAAGCACACCATCATCACCGGCTGACATATCATTCTCAACTGTAAAGTTAGGAATTGTTGTATCTGTTATATTGGTAGAGAACGTAACCTTCATGTCCGCAGCTGACGCATCCGATACAATTGCACGGTCCTCATCAATATAAACCTCCGTGGTATCCGCTGCTAAACCGGAATATACAAGTGAGGCTAACTTAGAAGGATTGTATCTTGCACCCGAACTCGGATTACTAATATCAATTTGTGAATATCCGGTAATGGTTTTTAACTCACCAACCGGATCAGAACTTGCCTTGGTAATTCGGTTACGGATCGT
Source organism: uncultured Lachnospiraceae bacterium (assembly GCA_964651555.1). Classification (GTDB taxonomy): domain Bacteria; phylum Bacillota; class Clostridia; order Lachnospirales; family Lachnospiraceae; genus UBA3766. The sequence continues at coordinate 13,462 of CAZYVY010000004.1, forward strand.
GGTAGACAAAGAAGTCATATCATGCTCTGTACCGTAAAAATTCACTTTAGACTCGTAGTTTACAACCTTCATCTTATAGTTGGAGTACGTCATGTACAACAATGTACTGGCAAGAATAGCAATAAATGCCACTGCGATCAATACAGAAACCAAAGCTGCACCACGATTATCATTTAACCATTTTTTCTTTGCTCTCATCATTTCCTCCTATCTATTCGCTACCGCACCGTTAACTGAAATCAAATATTCCGAAAAATGTGATGTTTCCGCTGTTGAAAGATTTCCATGTTCGTCCACGGAGGATTCTTTTGAAACATCATATACAACAATCTCAACATCATATGTATAGTAAACATCTCCTGCAGTTTTAGTGTTGTCAAACCAAATTACCATATCCAATGTCTGACCGTTATATTCCACATTCTGCAACGCTACGCCTACGTCATCGCCGTTCATTCCCCAGAACACCCTCTTGCCGCTTACGGAATATCCGGCGCCGCTCAATGCTTCCCGCTTCAATATTACCTGATTTGCAAATGTTTCTGCCGAACTGCTGCTGACAGAACCCATATTCTCCACATAGGAAGTGGAATAACTAATCGCCGGAAGCTTATCTACTATCGAAGTATTGGTAAAGATTTCTTTGATACCATCGTCACCATCAAATTTCATTCCGTTCATATATTCCATCGTAATGGTTGCTACATCCGTTGCAGCCATCAATTTTCTGGAACGCAGATTGATTTGTGCCGATGTGACAAACATCTGTAGAATCGGTGCCGCTACCAAACCCAAAATCACAATGGCAAGCAATACCTCTACCAAGGAAAAACCACGATTGTTATTTGCATTCTTCATGCTTTCTTTCCCTTTCATCCTATCCCTCCAAAAATTTCCCTTTATTTAAATCCTTATGAATATGCAATACATTGAATATTCATAAAAACTCAAACAAAGTATAATATCCCTTGTGGCACAAATCGTGCCACAAGGAATCCTTATTACTATTCTTCTGATTCTTCATCATCTTCCGAATCATCGTTTTCTTCCTGCTCAGCAAGCTTTTCAGCCAACTCTTCATCAGAAATATAAGTACCGAAAATACTTTCATTTCCATGTTCCATGCTGGGAATTATAGCAGGTGCAAGTTCTCTGCCGTCGCCGGTAAATGCATACTGGTTAATAACGAAAGAACCACTGATGTTACCTGTACTGCTATCATAATTCATGCTTACAGAAGATACAACCATTCTTTCTTCATACTCAAGAATGTATTCCAAGAAAGTCTTCATGCTTTCGTATTTACATACGTAAGCAACCGATGTCTGATTGTGGATTGCATCTACAGCTCCTGTCACATTTCCTTCTGCATCTGTTGTTTCTGCAAGAATCGGTGTGACTGTATTATTTGAGAAACTTAACGCATTCATCTTCACAGGAATCTTTAATTCAAGTCCTCTTAAGAACATGATAACGTTTTCCTGACGGATACCTTCAGCGTATCCTGCAATAATATCATTTCTGTCATCAGTCAGCCTGTCAATTTCTGAAAGATAAAATTCTCTCTGCTGATTTAATCCGTCTAAATATTCATAGCGTTCGGTTAAGGTTGCAATTTCAGCATCCAATGATGCTTCTTTTTCCTGAGTGGGTTTGATAATAAACAGGAAAGGCAAAGCAATTACAGCAACAATTAAAATAATTACAATAAGCTTTTTATCTCTATCACTGATCTTCATTACTGTGCTCCTCCTTCCGTAGCAGTCTCATCTACCGGTTCTGCAAGAACGCAACTGAATGAATATGTAACAACTGTATTAACAATTTCTTCACCATTTTCATCCAATTCAGGCTCTGCATCTTCTTCCGGTTCAAATCCGGGAATATATCCTTCCGCTTCATTAATACCGGGAATACTAAATGATTCCACGTATTCAATCTTGCCCATTTCAACAATCATGTCAGCAACCGCTTCCTTGTTAGGTGCCGTTACATTAAAGTCAACGGAACCATTATTGGAAGAAAATCCGTTAATTGTCATTGTTGTAGGAAGAATCTTTTCTAAGTCATTAATGAACTGTAATACAAGTTCATTGTTGCTGTTTGTAGAATCAGCAAATGCCTTTACACTATCATATGCTGCAACGGCAGAATTGTAGTCGTTAGCTATTTGTTCTACATCCTGAATTTCTTCAATTGCTATATTTAATGCGTCTCTGATTGCTATTTTACCATAATACCTAACCATGGTAATTAAACTCCAACCTACAGAGAACAAAATTGCAATGGCAAGAAGTACAAACAATACCTTATTAGCTGTCTTTGAAACAGCTTCTTTTGAAGTGCCTCTGGTAAGTACCAATCCGATAGGATTCAATACCGCACCAAAGTTAGCAAGGTAACGGAGTGCAGTTTCACTTGTCAGATAAGCTTTACCGCTAACGGTAATACCCTGTAAAGTTGAGAAGTGAGTAACCTGAGCACCTAACTCCTGTCTTAATACTTCGTCAATACCTGCGATCGCACTACCTTCACCGAATACACGGATACCATCAATAATACGATCCGGGTTACGGCTTCTATGATATTCTACGATACGTCCGATACTACTGATTAAGTAACGAACTGCTTCTGCATATTCTTCTTCTGTAACCTGACGATCCAACATTTCTCTGTTAGATAATAATGTTTTGGCATCTTTTTCGGTTAACTTCTTAATCTCCATCATGGAGTTAATAACAGCATTTTTACCATAAGGTACGCTACGCTGCAAAATAACTGACTTACCGCTCATAACGTTAACGAAAGTCATATCTTTTTCAATCTGCAATACAAGTTCTGTATCGCCTTCCTTCATCTGTAAGCTTAACAACTGAAGTACTGAGTTACCTACATAGTCGATATTTTCAACAGTAAGTTTTAATTCATCAGCCAATTCATAATAGCATTCAACCAAATCTCTGGGTGCTGCAACCGCTGTTAAACGAAGCTTCTTTCCTTCATCATCCGCAAACTGTTCCATAAGACTGTGCGCGAAGATAAAATCTCCTGCTGTACTCATCGGGAAGTACTCACTCGAGTTAGCCTCCAAAATTGCTGCAATTTTTTTGTCTCCACGAACGTACGGAATTACAACTTCCTTATTCGCAATTTTTTTGGAAGAAACAGTGAAAATAACTTTATTCGCCGTAAATCCTCTTCCGAATACGCAACCCCTGATTGCTTCTGCAATTGCCGGAACATCTGTAAGGTAACCGTCATCCATAGCACCTGTCGGTGTAGAAACTTCTGTTGCATTGTTTACCACAATCTTAGTTGCGGACTTCTTAACAACTTCACAGATACGAGTTACTTCGTTTCCAACGTAAATGGACAATAATTTTTGTTCCATTCTCTCGTTCCCCTTTCATGTAAGAATCATAATGTATTTTGACTAAATCGGCTTTGCCGAATTAATTCCTTATTTAAGTTCCCTTTATATCCGGAACATACCAAGATACCAATCAATAATTGGTTCTCCAAATAAAATGGTCAGATAAATGCCTGCCGCCAGATAAGGTCCGAACGCAAGTATATGCTCCTTCTTCTTATCAAAAACCATCTTGCCGACATGGATTACCGAACCCAGCACACAACCTATGAGCATTGCCAGCAGAATTGCTTTCCAGCCAAGCAAAAGTCCGGCCGCCGCCATGAGCTTCACATCTCCTCCGCCCATGCCTCTTCCTTTGGTTACCCAGACAATAATCTGGAACAAAAGGCTCACGGTAAAAAATCCAATCACATACTCGTACCAATGTGTATAATCCAAGGCCAGTCTGATTGCACCAAGCACCGCAATAAAAATATTACAACCCAGCGGAATTTCCATGGTGCGTTCATCAATTACCGTAATGACAATCAGAACCGAAGTGCATAAGCAGAACAATATGCTTTCCCACTTTAATCCATGCACTAACACAACCAATATCCAAAGAATGCCGTTTAAGGCTTCTACAATGGGATACTGCCAGGAAATTTTTTTCTTACAGCTACGGCATTTCCCTCCCTGAATCAGGAAACTGAACACCGGTATCAATTCATACCACTGAAGAACATGACCGCAATGCATACAATGGGAACGTTCTACCGCAATATCTTCTTTTTTGGGAATTCTGAAAATACACACATTCAAAAAGCTTCCGATTACTATTCCCAATATTCCCAACATCACGAACAAAACAATTGTTGCATTTGTTCCAAGCATTGTAAAATCAGCCATATTATCTCCTACAAAGACTGGGCATTTCTAGTTATGCACACACCTACCCAGTTAAATGAATTATACCAAAATCGCTCTTTATCGGCAAGCAAAAATAGAATTTTTCTAAAAGCCTTTTTTAGGTTTGTCAATTATTCACAATTTGTACATATTTTTTTTGTTCATTTGTAACATTTTTCTTTTATTTTTTTTCAACAAAACCCATTTTTTCACGAAAACAGGCATTTTGCTCCTACTAAACCAGTTAAATATCTATGAAAAAAAGAACCACCGCTCTGCGATGGTTCCTTAACTTTAATTAGTTGTATTTGCGCTTTCTAGCTGCTTCTGATTTCTTTTTACGCTTTACGCTAGGTTTCTCATAGTGCTCTCTCTTACGGATTTCCTGCTGGATACCTGCTTTAGCACAACTTCTCTTGAAACGACGCAATGCGCTATCCAAAGACTCGTTTTCTTTTACTTCTACTCTAGACATCTACACTCACCCTCCTCCCAGTCCTAAATTGTGCACTGACTGTTCGGGTATTTCTAAATTGCACAAGTTAGATTATATCATAAAATTGTCGTTCGTCAACCTTTTTTTTGCATTTTTATAACTGGTCTGCAAGAACTTCTTCTACAGTCGCAATTGCAGCATCTATGCCTGCGGGATTCTTACCACCGGCTTGAGCCATATTCGGTCTTCCTCCGCCACCGCCGCCAACCAATGCGGCAATGCCCTTGATTAAGTTACCTGCATGGGCACCCTTGGCCATTGCGCCATCTGTTGCCATGGCAATCATATTTACCTTGCCGTCTTTATCGGAGATTAAAACAACTACACCATCACCAAGCTTTTCTTTTAACTGGTCGCCCAAGTCACGGAGTCCGTTCATCTCAACGCCTGACACCTTGGTTGCAATTAATTTAACGCCTTTTACTTCTTTTACGTTATTCATTACATCGCCCAATGCGTCCTTGGCAGCTTTGCTCTTCAAAGATTCGTTTTCGGAAGCAAGCGCTTTGTTATCTGCAAGAATATGAGTGATTCTGTCTTCTACCTTATCGGTTGTAGTCTTAAGAAGTTCGGCTGCTTTGTTAAGTTTCTTCTCTATATCTGCATAATATATCAATACGCCTTCACCGGTTAAAGCTTCGATACGTCTTACGCCTGCAGCCACACCGGATTCGGATAAAAGCTTGAAAGACTGAATGGTAGATGTATTGCTTACGTGGGTACCACCGCAAAGTTCTACGGAGAATGCATCTTTAAATGCATCTTCGATAGTATCAGCATCTGTTTTACCCATGCTGACAACACGTACACTCTCGCCGTATTTCTCACCAAACAATGCCATAGCACCTGTCTTCTTTGCATCGGCAATACTCATTTCGTCTGTAATAACAGGCAAGCCCAACGCAATTTCTTTATTGACAAGGGCTTCCACTTCCGCAATCTGTTCTGCAGTCATTGCTTCAAAGTGGGAAAAGTCGAAACGTAAACGGTCAGGTGTTACCAGGGAACCCTTCTGCTCTACGTGGTTACCAAGCACTGTCTTTAATGCTTTCTGTAAAAGGTGGGTTGCAGAGTGGTTCTTACAGGTAGCTGCATGCTTAACTTCATCTACTGTCACCAGTGCCTCTTCACCAACCTTTACTTCACCGCGGGATACGTAACCAACATGTCCCATTTTAGCTCCGGTCAAATGAATGGTTTCGGTAACTGTGAATTCGCCATCCTTGGTAGAGATAATACCTGCATCACCAAGCTGACCACCCATGGTTCCGTACATACATGTGGCATCAAGAACAACAGTACCCTTCTGACCTTCTGATAATACGTCTGTTACCTTAGCATCTTCTGCGGAAGCATCTGTGGTTAATGCAGTAATCTTTGCACCACAAGAGCTTTCGGTATAACCCACATATTTTGTCTCTAAGTTCAAATCCAAATCATCATATACGTTCTTTGCACGGCCTGCCATATGCTCAGCACCCACATAGGTACCCTTAGACTGTGCCTTTGCTTCTGCCTTAGCTTTTTCAAAGCCTTCTTCATCATAAGTGAAGCCTTTTTCTTCAAGGATTTCAATGGTTAAGTCAATGGGGAATCCAAAGGTGTCATATAACTTAAATGCATCCTCACCGGAAAGCACCTTGGTACCTTTTTTCACCATATCTTCTTCCATCTTGGCAAGAATTGCAAGACCCTGATCGATGGTCTTATTAAACTGTTCTTCTTCTTTTGCAATATTTTTAAGGATAAACTCCTTCTTTTCTTCCAATTCGGGATATCCGTCCTTGGAGCCTTCAATAACAGTTACTGCCAAATCAGCAAGGAAAGCTCCCTGAATGCCAAGGATTCTTCCGTGACGGCATGCACGACGAAGTAATCTTCTCATTACATAACCGCATCCGCTGTTTTCAGGCATAATACCATCGGATACCATAAACGTAACGGAACGGATATGGTCTGTTACCACACGTAAAGATACGTCAGTCTGGTAATCTTCACCATATTCCTTACCGGCAAGACGGCACACATGGTCTCTTAATGACTTCATGGTATCTACGTCAAACATAGAATCCACATCCTGCACTACACATGCAAGACGTTCCAGACCCATACCTGTATCAATGTTCTTCTTTTCCAGTTCTGTATAATTACCCTTACCGTCATTATAAAACTGCGAAAATACGTCGTTCCAAATTTCCATATATCTGTCACATTCACAGCCAACCTTACAGTCAGGCTTACCGCAACCGTACTTTTCACCACGGTCATAATATACTTCCGAACAGGGACCGCAGGCACCTTCTCCATGCTCCCAGAAGTTATCGGCACGCCCGAAACGGAAAATACGCTCAGGCGCAATGCCGATTTTTTTATTCCAGATTTCAAAAGCCTCATCATCTTCCTCAAATACGGAAGGATAGAGACGATCTTTATCAAGGCCTACAACCTCAGTCAAAAATTCCCATGTATAGCCAATCGCTTCTTCTTTGAAATAATCACCAAAAGAGAAGTTTCCAAGCATTTCAAAGAAGGTACCGTGACGGGCTGTTTTACCCACATTCTCGATATCGCCGGTACGAATACATTTCTGGCATGTTGTAATTCTGCTCTTAGGCGGAATTTCTGCCCCAGTAAAATAAGGCTTTAAAGGTGCCATACCTGAGTTAATCAAAAGCAGACTCTTATCATTCTTGGGAACCAGTGAAAAACTGTTCAGTCTCAAATGATCCTTCTGCTCAAAATAATCCAAAAACATTTTACGTAATTCATTTACACCATATGCTTTCACAATCGTACCTCCAAGTCGTACTGTAATATTTTAGACATACCTTTAACATTCTAAATTGTTTTTGTAAAAAAATCAATAATTCAATGTATAAATATGTGAATTATGCCAAAAATTTTGAAGAAAGGAGGTTTACCACATGAACAGACAAACCAAAACCATGGACGGAAATACAGCAGCCGCCCATGTTGCTTATGCTTATACAGAGGTTGCCGCCATATACCCTATTACTCCATCTTCTCCCATGGCGGATTATACCGACAAATGGTCTTTAGAAGGTCGCAAAAACATCTTTGGCCAGCCTGTTGTTTTATCCCAGATGCAGTCCGAGGCCGGTGTTGCCGGTGCCGTTCACGGCTCTCTTCAAGCCGGTGCCCTAACCACTACTTTCAGCGCTTCCCAAGGATTGTTACTTATGATTCCCAATATGTATAAAATCGCCGGCGAACTGCTTCCCGGCGTTATCCATGTCAGCGCAAGAACCGTTGCTACCCATGCACTATCCATCTTTGGCGACCATTCCGATATCTATGCATGCCGGCAGACCGGCTTTGCCATGCTGGCAACCGGCAGCGTTCAGGAAGTCATGGATTTAAGCCCTGTTTCGCATCTTGCGGCAATCAAGAGCCGTGTACCGTTTTTACACTTCTTTGACGGTTTCCGCACCTCCCATGAAATTCAAAAAATTAAAATTTGGAGCTATGAGGACTTAAAAGACATGTGCGACATGGATGCCGTAGATGCCTTCCGCCGTCGTGCCTTAAATCCGGAACACCCCGTCATACGCGGTACCGCACAAAATCCGGACGTTTATTTCCAGGCAAGAGAAGCCTGTAACTCTTTTTATAATGAAGTTCCGAATATTGTAGAACACTATATGAATGACATCAACCAACGTATCGGAACAGATTATGGTTTGTTTAACTACTACGGCTCTCCTGACGCCGAAAATGTCATTATCGCAATGGGCTCCGTTTGCGAAACCATCGAAGAAACCATAGATTATCTTACTTCCCAAGGCAAAAAAGTGGGTCTTGTAAAAGTACGCCTCTACCGCCCTTTCAGTGCCAAACATTTCTTGTCAGTCATTCCCGAAACCTGCAAAGCAATCAGTGTGCTGGACAGAACGAAAGAACCCGGGGCCGTAGGCGACCCGCTATATTTAGATGTGGTTGCCGCACTAAAAGGCAGTCGTTTTGAAAGTATCCCCCTCTATGCCGGACGATACGGATTATCGTCCAAAGACACCCTGCCCGGAGATATTGCGGCAGTATTTGATAATAATGTAAAAAAGCAATTTACTTTGAGCATTGTTGACGACGTGACGCACCTTTCTTTAGACAGAGTCCCTCTGCCCGATACCTCTCCAAAGGAAAATATCAGTTGCAAATTTTGGGGACTCGGTGCAGACGGCACCGTAGGCGCAAACAAAAACTCAGTAAAAATCATAGGCGACCATACTGACCTTTACGCTCAGGCTTATTTTGATTACGATTCCAAAAAATCCGGAGGCATTACCATCTCCCATTTACGTTTTGGAAAGAAACCCATAAAATCCACTTATCTGATTCACAAAGCGGACTTTGTTGCCTGCCACAAGTCTGCATATGTACGCAAATACGATATGGTACAGGACGTAAAAGACGGCGGAATCTTTCTGTTGAACTGTAATTGGACATTGGAAGATTTAGAACATGAATTACCCGGACAAATGAAGAAATATATGTACGACCACAATATTAACTTTTATATCATTGACGGTTTTCAAATTGCCAAAGAAATCGGTTTGGGTGGCAGAATTAATACCATTCTGCAATCTGCTTTTTTTGCGTTATCCAAAATTATTCCCACAGAAGAAGCTGTCCGTCTGATGAAAGAAGCAGCCACCGCCACCTATTCCCAAAAGGGCGATGACGTGGTAGCAATGAACCATGCCGCCATTGATGCAGGGGTCTCTTCATTTTATAAAATTGAAATTCCTGCAAGTTGGGGACAGGCAGATTTTGAACCTTTGGAAATCAAAGCCACCGGAGAACGCGCAGACGTTTTAAATTATGTAAATCAAATTCAAAATAAAATCAATCGACAGCTGGGACACTCTCTGCCTGTGTCTGCTTTTATGGAATATGCAGACGGAACCCTGCCCTCCGGTTCCTCTGCCTTTGAAAAGCGCGGTATTGCCATTGAGGTTCCGAGTTGGAATCCTAAAAACTGTATTCAGTGTAACTTCTGTTCCTACGTTTGTCCGCACGCAGCAATCCGTCCTATGGCCATGGATGCTTCACAGGCAGAGGGTGCACCGGAAAGTACGACAGTTGATATGACAGGTATGCTGGGATACAAATTCGCTATCAGCATTTCTCCGTTAGATTGTACAGGCTGTGGTTCCTGCGTGAATATCTGTCCCGGTAAAAAAGGAGAAAAAGCCCTGCTTTTAAAACCTTTTGAAACCCAAAAATCTGCCCGGAAAATGTTTGACTATGGTGCCACAATCGAAACGCCATCGGCTGTATTTGATAAATTTCCGGCAACTACTGTAAAAGGAAGTCAGTTCAAACAACCGCTGCTGGAATTTTCCGGAGCCTGCGCAGGCTGTGCCGAAACACCTTATGCGAAGCTTTTAACACAATTATTCGGGGACAGAATGTATATTGCCAATGCCACAGGCTGCTCTTCCATCTGGGGCGGTTCTTCCCCCGCTTCTCCTTATACCGTGAACAAACAAGGGCGGGGCCCCGCCTGGGCGAACTCGTTGTTTGAAGACAACGCAGAATTCGGATACGGCATTCAATTGGCGAGTCGTGCCCTGCGCAACCCCATCTTGGAAGCCGCAGAACGTCTAATGCATAAAAGCAAACACAAAAGCATACGTGAAGTAATACAAACCTATTTGAATACGCAGAATTCTTCTTCTGAAAACGGTCCAGCAACCCGTAATATGATTGCGGCTTTGGAGTCCTGCGACTGTGTGGATGAAGATAAAGAATTTATCTTAAAACACAAAGATTATGCTGCAAAGAAATCTCACTGGATTGTAGGTGGTGACGGTTGGGCATATGATATCGGTTTTGGTGGTTTGGATCATGTTTTATCCGGTAATTCCGACGTGAATGTTTTGATTTTTGATACGGAAGTTTATTCCAACACAGGCGGCCAGTCCTCCAAAGCAACTCCTCTAGGTGCCATAGCCCAATTTGCTGCTTCCGGCAAAGAATCCGGCAAAAAAGACTTAACCGCCATTGCCATGAGCTATGGTCAGGCTTATGTGGCACAGGTTTCCATGGGTGCGGATTTTAACCAATGCATCAAAGCTTTTACCGAGGCAGAAAGTTATCCCGGCCCTTCTTTGATTGTCGCCTATGCGCCCTGTATCAGTCACGGAATCCAAGGCGGTATGACCAAAGCTAAAAACACCGAAAAAGCCGTAGTGGAAGCCGGATACTGGCATCTCTTCCGCTATGACCCCAGACTGGAAATACAAGGTAAAAATCCTTTTCAATTGGATTCAAAAGAACCTAAGGGTGATTTCCAGGCCTTTTTAGCAAGTGAAGTGCGGTATAATGCTTTGCTTAGGAGCAACCCGGAACGGGCAAAGGAATTGTTTGAAAAAGCCGAGAAAAATGCAAGGAAACGATATGAAATACTTAAGAAACGGGCAGATATATAAATAGGACGCAAGAGGGTGGTTTCCTATGTTCTCTGACACGCTTTCGCTCGGTTTTGGATACGTAACGGTCGCTAAACTCGATGATTTGCAAACAAATCCTCTCGTCAAGCGCCGACGACCAAAAACGGTCATCGAACAAAAGGAAAACCACCCTCTTGCTGTGCTATGATATATTATCTGTAATATTCCATTTACTGATTTTATATTTAATACTCATCCTCTATTTTCTCAGTATTCAGACAAAAAGCATATTCAAACTTGTTTTCTGCAGGGTTCCAGCAATAATAGAAATAATATACAGTATCTTGGGTATTCCACCCGTAAACTTGCAAATCCTTATATCCATCCGAATTAATGTCAACCAAATCCACAACCTCATTCAAGTTAGGGCATCGGGTAATCATTTGCTTTCCAATTATGAATATTTCCCACACCTGCACTCAAATCAAATTCATCAACTTGCATCTGAGCATTGAAATTATCCATTTTCAGTTGTTCAATGGCATCCTCTTTGACATTTATTTCCGTTAATATACCATCCTGCCAAAATCCTACCGGCATTTCGATTTTCCACGGGAATACCAGATAAAAGAACAAAACCAGCCACGTCATTACAATATATTTATGGGCAATATGTAATTTTTTTAACAACAGGCGCACGAAAAAAATGCTGGCAAATATAACAACACCCTGAACACTCATTCTTAAAACGATATCAGATATTTCCTGCATTGATCCACTCTCCCCAAGTCCTTTAACGCACAATAAAAATTTCTAACACAAAAAACTCATCTCTTGCTCTCTAACATTCAATTTCTTCTATCATCTTTTTTAATGCATCCACATCTTCTTTGGATAACTTTCTTGATGACATGAACGCTGCCACAAACTTCGGTAATGACCCTTCAAAAGAATCTTCCACAAACTCCTCGCTCTGCTTGGCCTGAAACATTTGCTTTGAAACCAAAGAAATCACTATACCCTTTTCATTCTGAAAAATCCCCTTCTCACAAAGGCGTTTCAATACAGTATATGTAGTAGTCCGCTTCCAACTTAGGTTATCCAACGCAAGCTTAGCAAGCTCTCCTGATGCAATCGGCTCATTACTCCATATCAATTCCGCAAACTTCATCTCAATTTCGCCCAATCTGTATTCAGCCATAATTTTCCCCTTTCAATCATTGCAATAAAATAGCATTTATCATTTGTCTACACTCTGTAGAATTTATAACAAGTCTACATGATGTAGAATAATATGTCAATATATTTTCTACAATTTGTAGACAAAAATAAGCAGTAATCTGCTTTCGATTACTGCTTATAATAAATGATACTGTTTTACGGTATATACTGCTCTTCTATTTTTACTATTTCACCATTTTCAATAGTCAAATGATACGGATAATGCATTTCAAGCTCCGCTTCTTCTTTCTCTCTCTCTTCAAAAAATGCTGCCATTTCTTCTTTCGTTACTTCCAGATGCGTCAAGTCACCATCACCCATACCGATAATACTGTAAACTATATTTTCCGATATAGGCAGTTCTTCCGACAACATTTCTTCATTATAAATATAAAATCCATTGGGTGCTTCATCATCTGTAATACCAAGTTCTGTTGCCCTGCTTCCGGGGACTTCTATCCATTCCACAATATCATACTTTAATGAATTTCCATCAAATACATCTACATAAACCAATGTAGTAGATTGTATCTCTTCCAATGTATCTTCCATATAAAAGAAATTATACAAATCTGAAGTAATAATCCCGGTACCGAAATTTAATTCAAAATAAATATTACCTTGTGATATATTTTTTAACACATCTGCATTAATCAGTTGCACCATATCCCCATCCATAACAGGTAACGTAAGCAATAATTCCGTTTCATCCAAAGTCTCGGTACCCGATGGTGTAAAAAAGATCTTTATATCATTTGGCACACCGTTTGTCCACTGAATCAAAATACTATCCACATCCGCGGCATTATACCATAGCGCTTCATCTTTTACTTCGTTTTGCTCCTCATCATAAAAAGTAATTTTCGTAATAAGCGGTTCCGCCAGTGTTTCCGTGCTCGAAACATTTTCATCCGTTGTGTAATTTCTGTAAGCAGCAACACCAATTCCGACAATAATTAAAATAATAAATAAAACAGCTGCTGTAACCCAACCAAGCCATGTAACAACTGCTTTTTGCCATGTCATAGCTTTGCCAATGCTCTCTGTTTTCTCTTTATTATGTTCAAAATCAATTTCCAGTACCCGTTCTAACAGTTCTCTGTTGACCCCTTGAGGCACCGAAGTATTATTCTCCCATTTGGAAACAGCCTGCCGACTGCAAGATAATTTTTCTGCCAATTCTTCCTGAGACATATTTTTCTTTTCTCTTGCTTCTTTTATCCGTTCACCTAATGTCATAATTCTCCTCCCGACCATCATTTACACAATCAATTGCACTTTTATTATATCCGCAACAGCAGTTGCACACCACCTATTTTTCGCTACTTTGCTGTTGCCGGCACTTTTTTATCGCGGTTTTTATGCTTTTATAGCTTACAACCAACCATGTAACATAATCGTGTATTTTACAATCCTATGTACCGTTACGTAGGACAACCAAGCGAAAGTGTCCCTAAGACCTATTGTTTTATATTTCCGCAATTCATTTCTATCCCAGCCCAATATATCCGCGTCACCACTTTAAAAGGCGCCGGTTATAAACCGGCGCCCATTGTGGCAAAAATATTTAGTCTTCTTCACCCCAGATTTTCTTGTTGAGTTCGATATCCTTCTTCTCAACCAGTTCAAGCACTGCCTTAGCTTTATTCTGCTCAGCTGTTGCTTTCTTTTCATCCTTAATCAGGAGTTCCAAATTACTTGAGATAACATCAATATTATTCTTAAATTCCTTAATCAATTCTGCAGTCTTAACTTTCGCAACCTCAGTGATTTCATCAATGTAAGAATCAAACTGCTTTCTCGTGGTTTGTGCAAACATTGTCTCTACGTCGTTCTTGTATGACTTCTTATCATTTGTAGAGAAAATAAAGATTGCTTTCTGCTTATTGATATAATCATCCATCTTCAATGCAGTTAAGCTTGAAGGAGGAATCTGTGTATCCGCAACATTAGTAATTCTCTTAATGAGTTCTTCATCAATTCCCTTATAACCGGTAATTTTCTTAATGATAGTACCCTTTAATTCTTCAATCTGCTGCTGGAGAATTCTACCACGGTTCACTTTATAGTAATCATCAATTTCCTGCAAGTAACGGTTTAATTCATTTCGGATAATGTTGTTCTTCTCCTCGAATACTTCGGGACGAAGGGCAATCCATTTCATCTTATCTGCAATGTGACCTGCCTGAATCTGGCGGTTACCCATTACCGTGTACAGGGTATTGATATCATCAATCTGAAATACCATATTCTCAGTAGTCATATTCTGCAGATAATCTTCATATGCAGCATCAATATCACTTACCATGTTGTTCTTCATCAAATCAATGTTTCTGGCGATTTCTTCTTTAGAAAGTCTTGCCTGGTTTTCAATTACTTCGTAGTCTTCTTTGATGAAGTTTACAACGTTTTTAATACCGTCATAAAGACCTTTCGCCTTAACCGCCAACGCATATTTCTGTGCATACTTGATGATTTCCTTTTCAATTGCATACATACCTGAATTTACATAGATACGCTGCAAAATCGGATACAGGCTGGCATCTTCCGGATTATCACACTTCTTCAGCTCTTCCATACATTCTGCAATAAGCTGCTTGGTTTCATTGTCGGCATTTGCCATTTTATCCAATTTGAAGTACATACCGGTCTCAACTTCGGAATCCTTAGACTTACCCAGGAACGGATCTTCCACAGGTTCATTGTTGATTTCGTTTCTGTGGTTTGCAAGCCATCTTCTTTCATCCTCAGTATCTGCATTGTTATTAATCGCTTTGGCAATATAAGCAGCCTTAGAAGATACGAAGAATAATCTTTCCTTTGCAAGATCAATCTGCTGTGCTTCTTCATTATAAATCTTGTCTGTTTCTTTTAAGGTAACTTCTACCTTTTTGTTCTTTAACTCAGAAAGATCCGCAAGTCCTTTGGTATCTGCCTGATTAATAACATGTAAAGAACGTGTCAAATCGATGGTTACGGCATTTCCGTTCTCCGCTTCATTCTTTGAAGAATTAATCAGATTATAAAGAACAGAATTACCGGTACCTTCCATCTTGGTCGGTTCATAAAGAACAATCAAAATAGAGTTCGTCTGCTGATGCAATGCCTTTTGCAGAACAAGCAGATGCTCATTTGAATTACTGTCAGTACCCGGTGTATCATAGAACGTAAAGTTAATATTCTCATCCAAAGGAATGGGGAAATTCACTTCGATTATGCCATCAATATATTCTTCGCAATCCGCTGTAGGTGCATTAGGAATGTCATTCAGTTTCTTGAGAATCTGATATAACTGCTCATGCTGCTGCAAACGGAACATAAGCGCAGAATTGATTTCTCCGTTTACCTTTTCCTGTGTATATTCACATTCACCATCTGCATGGAAAGCAAACTTCTTTTTAGCCTCATCCCACACAATATTGGCAATAATCGCTTTATCACTGTCACCCTTCTTAATAATGAAAGAAACAGCCGGTTTCTCACTATTCTTAATGCGGAACATTTTTGCCGTTTCCGAATTAATGCTTTCCGGTAAAATTCTCTTACCGATTAATGCATTGATAAATGTTGATTTACCTGCACTATATGTACCAACAAGACAAAGATTTACATCATTCTTGTTTAACTTGTCCCTTTTTGCCTCAAATTCAGCCTTGCGGACCAAAAATGACTTCTGAATATCAGAACCCTGTAACTCTTTACTGAATACCTCAATCGTATCATCACAAAACTCACTGATGCAGGTATAGATATCCGCAACTGCAGGAAGTTCGATAAACTTACTGATAACAAAACGCTCTTCTCCCGAAGTCTTGTTATATTCTTTCACTTTCTTTTCGAAATCTTCATAATCGATTTTTGTTCCCTTAAAAACAAGACTTACCTTGTCGCGTAAGAACTGTTCCCAAATATCCTCAAAGAATTTATTACCATGATTCTGTAATAAAAACTCGCCCTTATCAGGTCCGTACTGTGACAACCAGGGGCACATAGCATACGGAATTTCAACAAATTCTCCTTGTGCCTTCGCCAAAAAACGAAGTTCTTTTTTTACAGGATGATACATGATCATCAACTCTTTCATTACTCTACCTCCCGAAAAACGAAAAAATTTTCCCCTTATAAAGAAAACCATTTTAATTATATACTCATAAAATGCAAATGTCAAAAAAATCAAGCAAAAAAAATCCTTTTTTCACATATTTTTATAACTGAAATGCAAATATTTGTTTATATTGTACAAAATCATTCTTCCGTAATCGAATTATGCACTACCACATTCTGAATCCAGATTCCTTTTTTGACCACTTCTGTTTCTTTCAACGAACTGGCATAGGCTTCTTTATCACCTATCAAATTTTTAAACATAATTCTCTCCAAAGCAATCCGCAAACGCAGGCTTAGGATTAGAAGTCGAACTTTTCAAAAATATCAAAACAATCCAAAGTCGCATAATAGTCCTTCGGGGTTTCGGCACGACGAATCAGCTTCGTACTACCGTCCTCCTGCAAAAGGATTTCTGCGGATTTCAATTTTCCGTTATAATTATAGCCCATGGCATAACCGTGAGCACCGGTATCATGAATAAACAGATAATCACCCTTTTCAATTTCAGGCAACATTCTGTCAATTGCAAATTTGTCGTTATTTTCACACAAAGAACCTGTAATGTCGTACTTGTGATCGCAAGGTGCATCTTCCTTACCAAGTACGGTAATATGATGGTATGCACCGTACATTGCAGGACGCATTAAATTAACCGCACAGGCATCACAACCGATGTACTCTTTATGGATGTGTTTCTCATGCACAGCCTTGGTAACAAGTCCGCCGTAAGGTCCCATCATAAAACGGCCAAGCTCCGTGAAAATAGCCACATCATCCATACCTGCAGGCACAAGAACTTCTTCATATACCTTACGCACGCCTTCACCTACTGCGTAGATATTGCAAGGTTCCTGGTCCGGTCTGTAAGGGATACCTATACCACCGGAAAGATTGATAAATGCAATATGCACACCTGTTTCTTCTTTTAACTTCACTGCAAGCTCAAATAAAACCTTTGCAAGCATGGGATAATACTCATTCTGCACAACATTACTTGCAAGGAACGCATGAATACCGAAATGCTTTGCACCTTTTTCTTTTAACAGTTTAAATCCTTCCACCATCTGCTCCGGTGTAAAACCATATTTTGCATCTCCGGGGTTATCCATAATGCCGTTACATACTTCAAACACTCCGCCGGGATTATAACGGCAGGAAATGGTTTCAGGAATGTAACCGATGGTCTTTTCTAAAAACTCGATA
This sequence comes from uncultured Lachnospiraceae bacterium, assembly GCA_964651555.1. GTDB lineage: Bacteria > Bacillota > Clostridia > Lachnospirales > Lachnospiraceae > UBA3766. The sequence continues at coordinate 31,163 of CAZYVY010000004.1, forward strand.
TGGGTAAAGTCATCCAAATTAATGGTAGCTCCTAATTTAGCCGCATACTCAAACTCTTCCGCCGGTGTGGCATTGGATGAAAACATAATGTCACTTCCGGTAATCCCCATCGCCTTACTAAGCATAAGCTCTGTTTTAGAAGAACAGTCACAACCGCAACCATATTCATTCAATATTTTAATTAAATGAGGGTTAGGATTTGCTTTTACCGCAAAATACTCCTTAAAGCCTTTATTCCATGAAAAAGCTTCCTTCATCGCCTGTGCATTGGCGCGGATTCCTTTCTCATCATAAAGATGAAAAGGGGTAGGAAATTCTTTTACAATTTCTTCAATCTGTGCTTTGCTGACAAATGGTGTCTTATTCATTTTATGTCCTCCTAAAGTTGCCTAAATATCTTCAATCTGCCAATCAATGGGTGCATAGCCGTTGGCCTGTAAAAATTCATTTGTTTTGCTAAAATGCTTGCATCCAAAGAAACCTCTGTATGCAGACAAAGGGCTCGGATGTGGTGCTTCCAGTACCAAATGTTTCGGATTGTGAAGCATCGCCTTCTTCTTCTGGGCAGGTGCTCCCCATAAAAGAAATACTATAGGTCTGTCCTGCTCGTCAAGTATTTTAATTACTGCATCGGTAAACTGTTCCCAACCAATTCCTCTGTGGGAATTTGCCTGATGTGCCCGCACCGTAAGAACGGTATTCAGCAATAATACACCCTGCTCTGCCCATTTAACAAGATAGCCGTTATTGGGAATCTTAAGTCCCAAATCATCCTGTAATTCCTTGTAAATATTTACCAGGGAAGGCGGTGCATCCACCCCCGGCTTTACAGAGAAACACAGGCCATGGGCCTGTCCTACGTTGTGATATGGGTCCTGTCCCAAAATCACCACCCTCACATCAGAAAGCGGCGTTAAATGAAAGGCATTAAAGATATCTCCGGAATCCGGAAACACTCTGGTAGTCGCATACTCTTCTTTTACCTTTACATATAATTCTTTATAATACTCTTTTCCAAATTCCGGTTTGATTACTTCTAACCAGTCATTTGAAATTGCTGCCATGCTTTTTCTCCTTTTCGTACATTTCTTTTACCAATCCGTCTCTTGCAAAATTCCTGTACTTTTCTCTACTTACATTCTTCGAACCGAAATACCATTCTCGTGCAAATATTCTTTTACTTCACAAATTTCCAGTTCTTTAAAGTGGAACAATGATGCTGCCAGTGCCGCATCCGCTTTACCTATGGTTAATGCCTCTTTGAAATGTTCTTTGGTTCCCGCACCTCCGGATGCAATAACCGGAATGGATACATTCTCTGAAATGATTCTTGTTAATTCCAAATCATAACCCGCCTTGGTTCCGTCGCAATCCATACTGGTTAAAAGAATTTCTCCTGCGCCAAGCTTATCGGCTTTCATTGCCCATTCTACGGCGTCAATGCCCATATCCACACGGCCACCGTTTTTATAAATATTCCAACCGCTGCCATCCGCACGTCTCTTAGCATCAATTGCCACAACCACACACTGACTGCCAAACTTCTCTGCCGCCTCAGAAATCAAATTCGGATTCATAATTGCCGCAGAATTTACCGCAACCTTATCCGCGCCTTCTCTCAATATCTTCTTAAAATCATCTACGGTACGAATACCTCCACCTACAGTAAACGGAATAAACACCTGGCTTGCCACACGACGTACCATCTCCACCACCGTATCCCGTCCATCAGAAGATGCAGTAATATCAAGAAAAACCAGTTCATCCGCACCTGCCTTGTCATAAGCTCTTGCGATTTCCACCGGATCTCCCGCATCAATTAAATTTACGAAATTAACACCTTTTACTACTCTGCCCGCATTTACGTCAAGGCAGGGAATAATTCTTTTTGTATGCATGATGCAACCTCTCTATCGTTGATAAGACTCTTCTATCAAGCCTAATCTTCCATACTATGTCTTTATAACTCGATAAAATTCTTAAGAATAGCCAAACCTATATCTGAAGATTTCTCCGGATGAAACTGGCAGGCAAATACATTTCCCTTTTCTACTGCCGCATGAATATGGGTTCCGTATTCCGTAGAAGCCGCTACAATTGCTTCCTCCTCTGCTTTTAAGTAGTAAGAATGTACAAAATACACGTATGCGCCTTCTTTGATTCCCGCAAAAAGTTTGGTATCTTTTTCAAAATGCAGGGAATTCCAGCCCATATGAGGAATCTTTAAATCTTCTCCATCAGGGATTCTTAATATTTTACCGGGTAAAAGTCCTAATCCTTTTACTCCCGGTGCTTCATCACTTTCTTCAAACATCAACTGAAGACCGAGACAAATCCCCAAAAAAGGTGTTCCCTTATCTACAATCCGGTGAATCACTTCTTCCAATCCATAGCTTCTGATTTTGCCCATGGCATCCCCAAAAGCTCCCACACCGGGAAGAATTACTTTTTCTGCACTGTACAAAACAGACGCATCTCTGGTCACTACCACATCTTCCCCCAGGGATTGCAGTGCCTTCTCCACGCTTTTGATATTTCCGGCATCATAATCAATAATTGCTATCATTTCATTTCCTCGCCGCACTTCATACAACGGCTCTGCTTTCTTTTCCATTATTCTATAAAACTGACGGAACCACCATTAACAGTACCGGAATATAATTCCCTTTCATTTTCCTGCTCCGAACCGGCCGGTTGTTCTTCCCTGCCGTCATAATCCGTATTTTCCTGCTGCATCTGCTCCAGAATTGCTTCTTCCTCCGGCAATAAATCTTCTAATCCGGACTCGGTTTCTTCCGGCATTGTCTCTGCTTCCGGCTCGGTTTCTTCCGGTCCCCCATAGGAAGACATGTCATTATATGTCTTTCCTGCCATAATATTTTCTACTGCAACCGTATACGCCGGATTTCGCAATTCGCTGACTGACTCTGCTGTCTGGACATCCAATCCGTACTGCTGCAACAAGGCCTCCATAAACCGGTCTTTTATCACTCTCCACTCTGTCTCAATACCCAGCTGCTGTGCAAGTATGGATTCTTCATTACAGGTAGCTACGCCCTGTAAAAGTGCATCCAGTGCCTCTTTGGGCATCTGTCTTTTTTCATATATCTCATACTGATGATATCGTTCCTGCAATCCGTACAGCAAATTAGCCTTCTCATACATCAATTGGTCGCTTTCATTTAACTTACGGCCTTCCATTCTCAAGGTTACTTCTTCGTAATCTCCTGCATAAAAAGCAACTCTTGCAGACATAAGCGATAACCTCAACGGTACAAAATACGTACCTACCAGAATCAACCCTAATAAGGAAGCACACACCAGAAGGGTAGCTACAATACCACCTCTTTTTATGGAATGTCTTTCTTCTCTTCGTTCAGCTTCCAGTTCCTCAGCTGTTTTTTCTTTCTTCGGAGGTTTTACTTTCTTTTCTTTTACCGGCTTTTCTTTCTTCTGTTTTTTCTTTTTATCTTCTTCCGCAAGTTCAGCCTCAATTGCTGCATTTTCATCCTGAGGCTTTTCTTTGGCGGCTTTATCGTTCTTTTTGCCTTTCTTGTCCGCCTTATCTTTCTTTTTGCTCTTTTTACTTTTCTTTTCTGTTTCTTGTTCGGCTATTTCTTCCGTTTCAACTTCTATATCATCTTCATCTGCATCATCAAATGCAAAAGCAACAAATTTTTCTTTTAAAGAAACCTTATTTTTCTTCTCCGGTTTCTCTTTTTTAACTTTTTCTTTCTTTACTTTTTCTTTTTTCTTCTTTTTACCCTTAGGTGTTTCCGAAGCATCATCCAATAATTCCTGAGGCACCCCTTCTTCTTCATCATCAAAAGTCATGATGTCGTCAAAGCTTTCTTCCTGCGCCGCCTTCGCCATAGTTTCCTGCACACTTTCTTCTTCAAACTGTGCAAGCATGGAAAAAATATCTTCCTCCATTTTTTCTTCCATAGCCAACATATCTTCCCCGGCATCGTCTTCTTCTGCCCGTTTGGCAGTAGCTTCCAAAAGTGCATCTACATTTTCCAAATCCAACAATGTTTCTTCGTCAAGGTTCAAATCCGGAATTTCAAAGATTTCTTCACCATTGCCTTTCAATACCGAAAAGTCCTCAACACTCTCCGGTTCTGTGTCTACCGGTTCTTCTACAGTTTCATCTCCACCCATGCTGGCAAATAAAGCTGCAATTTCATCCGGTGACAACACACCACTATCTGATACCTGCGGAACCGGTTTAATTTCTTCCACAGTTTCTTCCACAGTTTCTTCTACAGTTTCTTCCACAGTTTCTTCTACAGTTTCTTTAACTTCTGCTTCTGTAACTTCGGTTTCTTCCAATACCGTTTCGGTTACTTCTGAAGAACCATCATCTTCCAAGCCGGCAAATAAAGCAGCAATTTCCGCTTCTGATAAAACCCCCGTATTCGATATCTGTGGTGTCTCTTCTACTTTCGTTTCCACCATGATTTCTTCTGCTTTTGGTTCTACTACGGTCTCAACATTTTCTATTGCCGCTTCCTCTTCCTCTACACCTTCTTCTACCATTTGGGCAGCATACTGCGACATAAAATCATCGTCACTTTCAGACTCGTCTTTCTCAATTTCAAGACCTAAAAGCATGGCAAGTTGTTCCTGCAATGCTTCTTCCGTCAACTCAGTTTCATCCAAGTCTTCTATCTCTGTTTTAGATTGTTCTTCCACCGTTTCTTCTGGCTCTGCCGTATTTTCTTCACTTACGGATGCCAAAAGCTGATCCAAATATTCTTCCGTAGACTGCATGAAACTTCCTCCTGTTCATTCCTTATCACAGAGTAAAAAGCCGGGGATTGTTCCCGGCTTTTTTATTACTGAACTAATTCATCAATTTCTCTTACCAAGTTACCGATTTCAGGTTTTGTAAGCTGAACATTTGCTCCCAGGGCTTCTCCCTTTCTTCTCATATCATCATTGATTAAAGAAGAGAAAATAATAACCGGAATATTTTCTGTAGTTGCATCCTCTCTAATCTTTTTCAAAAGATGATGTCCATCCATCTGAGGCATTTCAATATCTGTAATTACCAGTTTGACATGTTCATTCAGTGTACCGTTTTCCTTACATTCCTGAACAATATTCCATGCTTCCGCACCGTTTTCACAACTGATAATATTATCGTAACCTGCTTTTTTCAAGGAATCGCAAATCAATTTATTTAACAAAGCCGAATCCTCTGCAATCAGAATAGGCACTGAATTTCTGTCTCTTACGCCAAGTGCTTCCACCTCAGAAATCTTAAGACCGGTATCCGGATTAATGTCGGAGACAATCTTTTCAAAATCAAGAATAATAATTAATTTTCCGTTAATATTAATAATACCGGTAGCAATACCATCGTCTGCTGAAACCGCTGTTGCACTGGGCTTAATAATATCTGCCCATGAAACACGATGAATTCCCACTACGGATTCTACATGAAAGGCAATGTCCAGTTTATTAAAGTTTGTTACAATAAACAAACCACCGGGTGCTCCCTCGCCCAACTGCAGACAGTTTGCCAGGTCAATTGCCGTAATCATAAAATCACGCGGCATAAAAATACCTTCAATACTGGGATGTGCATTCGGCACTACGGTAACCGGCTGATAAGGAATGATTTCCCGAATCTTAGCCACGTTAATTCCGTATGAATTACCTCCTACAACAAATTCCAATACTTCCAATTCATTTGTTCCGTTTTCCAAAAGTATCTTACTGTCCATAGCTCCACCTCACCGATATTGTTTTTTGCTTTCCCTATAAAATATATGATTCAAACATCAAATATAATAACTGACGACATTATATCATAGAAACGAAAAAAATAACAGTTTTTTTATGCATTTTCCTCAATATTTCTGTATACTTCTCTCATCAATCTGTTTCTTGCTTCATTTGTTGCCCATGCAATATGGGGTGTAATCAATAATTTCTTGCTGTCTTTGATTGCCAAAAGCGGATTTTCTGCAACCATAGGCTCTTTTTCCAATACATCCAATGCCGCACCGGCAATAAGTTCTTCCTGTAGCGCACGGCATAAATCATCTTCTTTTACAATAGGACCTCTTCCCACATTAATAAAATAAGCGTTGCTCTTCATTTTGGAAAACGCCTCGTAAGTAAAGAGATTTTGGGTCTGTTTATTCAATGGTGCATGCACGGAAATAATATCCGCCCTTCTTAACAATTCGTCAAACTCAACTCTTTCATAACGGTTGTCATTGTTCTTTCCGCTGGTAGAATAATATACTACTTTGCATCCGAAAGCATTGGCTATTTCTGCCACCCGCTTGCCAATGTCTCCCAAACCGACAATTCCCCATGTCTTACCGTAAAGTTCCGAAAACCGTTCCCCAAAATAACAAAAAGTGGGGCATTGCAGATAATCACCACTTTTTACATATCCATCATAAAAAGGCAGCTTCTCATACAAATAAAAAAGCATGGCAAATGTATGCTGGACCACCGATTCCGTTGAATATCCTTTTACGTTTTTAACCACAATTCCCCTGCTCTCACAATAAGGCATATCAATATTATCCATTCCTGTGGCCGTAACACAAATCAGTTTCAGTTTTTGAGCATCTTTTAACGTCGTTTCATTCATGGGAATCTTGTTGATTACCACCACTTCTGCATCCTTGATTCGTTCCACCACCTGATCATTCGCGGTTTTTCCGTAAATGGTCACCTCTCCCAATTCTTCAAAATAAGACACATCTACGTCAGCACCAACATTATCTCTTTCCAACATTACAATTTTTTTCATCTCTAACCATTCCTTTTACTCTTCCATGTTTTCCATAGGATAAGTCATGCCCCATTGTCTGCGTATCTCATCCAAAAGTTCCATTCCGTACAGGGTGTCGGCATGTGACATTTCCTCACATTCCGTTTTACCGTCTTTTATGGCCGCCATGCAGGATAAAACTTCATATTCATAACCGTTAATCTGTTCCGGCACAGGATACTCTTCCAACAGATTCCCGTCTTTTCCGTAAACCAAAATCCCCTCGCAATTATTGATATTTTTCACTTTGATATATCCGTTTTCGCCGTAGACAACGCCTTCCCTGTCCGTCAGGGATAACATACTGCTGTGCAACACTGCCATAACGCCGCTTTCAAAAGTAAGGGTTATACTGTTTTTTAAATCTACTCCCGTTTCCGAAAGAAAAGCGTCCGAAGAAATCTTTGCCACGCGTTCTTTTACCACCATCAATGCAAATTGTATAGGGTACACTCCCACATCCAGCAACGCGCCCCCTGCCAACTCAGGTTTTACCAAACGTTCTTTGTGAAGCAGGGAATAACCAAGATTCGCCGTTAAAGATGTTACCACTCCGATTACGTTTCTTTCAAGAATATCATCCAATATCTTCCTTGCCGGCATAAAACGTGTCCACATCGCTTCTACCAGTAAAAGCTTACGTTCTTTTGCTAATTCTACCAGTTCTTTTGCCTGAACCGCATTTACGGTAAATGCCTTTTCAACCAAAACATTTTTATCATGTAATAAACAAAGTTTTGTATGTTCATAATGATGCGAATGGGGCGATGCCACATAAACCAGTTCCACGTCAGAATCCTCAACCAGTTCCTCATAAGAACCGTATGCCTTACAAAATCCCCATTCTGCCGCAAATTGTTCTGCTCGCTCCTGATTTCTGGAGCCAACAGCATATAACTCTATTCCCGGTAATTCTTTTACCGCCATTGTCATTTTACGGGCAATACTTCCCGGTGCTAAAATTGCAAACTTCATATACACCTCTTTTATCTGAATTTAACATATCCGAATAACAGAAAAGACCGATTTAAAACCGGTCTTCCTGCTTATATAACTATTTTGCTTCATTCATTACATCGGAGCATACACGCCTCTTAAGCCTAACTTCTGAATCATACCGTCAGGATCCTGAGCGTACTGGACTACCATTTCCTTATCAATCTTGCCTTCCAAGTAAAGCTGTGTAAGTGCTTCATCCATGGTAATCATACCCATCTTACGGTTAGTCTGCATGGTTGACTGTAACTGATGTGACTTACCTTCACGAATCAGGTTACGTACCGCATGGTTTGCATGCATAACTTCAAATGCAGCTACTCGGCCTCTGCCGTCAGCGGTAGGAATCAACTGCTGTGAAATAACTGCCTCTAATACGTTAGCAAGCTGAACACGAATCTGCTGCTGCTGATGAGGCGGGAATACGTCGATAATACGGTCAATTGTACTCGCTGCACCAATAGTATGCAGTGTAGAAAGAACCAAGTGACCTGTTTCTGCTGCGGTTACGGCTACGGAAATTGTTTCGTAGTCACGCATTTCACCTACGAGAATAATATCGGGATCTTCACGGAGAGCAGCTCTTAAGGCATTTGCATAACTCATTGAGTCAAAACCAATTTCTCTCTGGTTAACCATTGACATTTTATGTAAGTGCAGATACTCGATAGGGTCTTCCAATGTGATAATATGTGCATCACGGTTGTTGTTTGCCTTATCAATAATAGAAGCCAGTGTAGTAGACTTACCGGAACCGGTAGGACCTGTTACGAGTACAAGACCTCTCTTACGATTATATAAATCTACAACCGAATTAGGAACACCTAACTGTGCAGGAGAAGGAATTACCGTATTAACGGCACGAAGAGCCATAGCTACGGAACCTCTCTGACGGAATGCATTTACACGGTAACGGCCAAGATTGGTAACCGCAAATGACATATCCAATTCTCCTCTTTCTTCGAACATCTGCTTCTGATGGTCTGTCATAATCTGAGCAACGATTGCTAATGTATCATCCGGTTTCATAATCGGAAAATCCATATTCAGCAAATGGCCGTTTACACGCATTTTAGGCGGTAAACCTGCTGTCAAATGAATATCGGATGCTCTGGCATCCATTGCAACCTGTAATATTTCTTCAATACGTGGCATAGTTTTTTCCCCTTTTCTTATTCGGTACTTTATTAGGATAAAGGTACACTATTTTGTATGGTCAAAGCCCTCTTTTAATTTCTTTAAAGCTTTTTTCTCAATACGGGAAACATAGCTTCTGGAAATACCCAGGGCAATTCCAACCTCTCTCTGGGTCATCTCTCTTTCTGTGAATAACCCATAACGCATATATATAATTTCTCTTTCACGCGGTGTCAGACATGTGTTCAAAAGTTCTCCCAGTCTCTGCAAATGAGCACTGTGTACCATCTGCTCAACCACATCAACCTGTTCACTCTCCATCACATCCAGAAGACTGATTTCATTACCTTCCGTATCGGTCCCAATCGGCTCATACAAAGATACTTCCCTTGATACCTTCTTTTTGGTACGAAGCATCATCAGAAGTTCATTTTCAATACACCGTGCGGCATAGGTTGCCAAACGGTTTCCCTTTCCTGCATCGAAAGTGGCAATAGCTTTCATCAATCCGATGGTTCCTATGGAAATCAAGTCCTCCATACTCTCATCTGCACTTTGGTACTTTTTGGCAATGTGTGCAACCAAACGCAGATTCCTCTCAATGAGAATATTCCGTGCCTCTAATCCTTTCTCCCCGTCTCCCTCTTCTTGCATCAGCCTTATATACAAGGCTTCTTCGTCTGAAGTAAGCGGATGCTGAAAAGTTTTCAAAAGAAGCCTCCATGAACTCTTTATCTCATTCTATGAGAGGACCTTTTCAATTGTGCCTTTCCACGCGTCTACAAAATATTATACAGATTAGTGACAGACCTTGCAAGCAAAATTATGCTTTTTAAGCTTAAAAAATACATTTCCACCCGCTTTTTCCACAATAATGATGAAAAAAAACTAAAGTAAAAAATCTGACATAACATAATTGCATACATCCCGGCCTTTTTCTGTCAGCAAAATATGATTGTTTTCTCTGCATAACAATTCGTTTCGGATGTGTTTTTTAATGACATCTCCATATTTTTCATCCACTGAGCAGGCAAACCGGCGCAGGAACTCTTCTTCCGGAACTCCCCTGTTCATCCGAAGTCCCATAAACATAAATTCCGCACATTTTTCTTCCTGCGTCAGTACTTCTTTTTCACTGTAAAAATCCCTGTTCTTTATTTTAGAATTTATCAAAACATTCTGAATATATTTATCTATATTCTCCGTATTTTTCCAACGTATATCCTTTAAATATGATGCAGCTGCCACACCATAGCCGATATACTCATCACACTGCCAGTAACGGATATTATGCCTGCACGCTTTTCCCGGCTTGGCATAATTGGATATTTCATATTGCTCATAACCGTATTCTCGTAAAATACGGCCGGTCTCATGATATATCCTTCTCTCTTCCTCTTCATCGGGAAGTTTTAACTCCATATCATAAAAAGGTGTGCCTTCCTCCACAATTAAACTGTATACGGAAATATGCTCAGGATTTAACCTGATTACTCTTTGCAGTGAGGCAATAAAACTATCCTCCGTCTGCTCCGGTATGGACGACATTAAATCCACATTAATATTATCAAAACCTGCTTTACGTGCTAAACGGTATGTTTTTTCAAAGGCAGCAAAATCATGTATTCTTCCCAAAGCTTTCAGTTCCATGTCATGACAAGACTGCAAACCGATACTTAACCGGTTGATACCTGCCCTACGGTATTTCATTATTTTATCATAATCCACAGTACCCGGATTGACTTCAATCGTGCATTCACAATCCTGCGAAAAATCAAATCGCTCTTTCAGTTTACATAATATCTCTTCTATCCAATCAGCATCCAAAACAGAAGGAGTTCCGCCCCCAATAAATACCGTATCAACAAGATAATCTTTTGCACAGTTCCCATTTGTAACGTTATTTTTTATGTTTGAAGCACTATTCTCACAAACAAACGGGCACAATTGCTGTGTACTTGTATCAATTTCATCCAGCAATCGGTTTACATAATCTCTTCTCGTTTTAAAAGGTGCCGGTTTAGATACAAAATCACAGTACAAACATTTCTGCATGCAAAAAGGAATGTGAATATAAATCCCTATTGTTTTGCGATCCATATTACACACCCCTCCTCTTTTAGTTTACATAATTTCCGAAATAATATCACTGTTACATTAAGCAGTTATTATTTCTTGTCATCTAATTTCAATACACTCATAAATGCCTGCTGAGGTATCTCTACATTACCCACCTGACGCATACGTTTCTTGCCTTCTTTCTGTTTTTCAAGAAGCTTCTTTTTACGGGTAATATCACCGCCATAGCACTTGGCAAGTACGTCTTTACGCATTGCTTTAACGGTTTCCCGGGCAATAATCTTGCCTCCTACTGCTGCCTGAATGGGAATTTCAAACAAGTGTCTGGGAATTTCATCCTTTAACTTTTCGCACATTTTACGTCCACGCTCATATGCAGTATCCTTATGCACAATAAAAGATAACGCATCCACTTCTTCCCTGTTTACCAAAATATCCAGTTTCACAAGTTCAGACTGCTCATATCCCTTTAAGTCATAATCAAAAGAAGCATATCCTCTGGAACGGGACTTTAATGCATCAAAAAAGTCGTAGATGATTTCGTTCAAAGGCAATTCATATTTCAGAAGTGCTCTGGTTTCTTCCATATAGTCCATGCCTAAGTATCGACCTCGACGCTCCTGACAAAGTTCCATAATAGAGCCGATATATTCTGTCGTAACCATAATTTCCGCAGTTACAATTGGTTCTTCCATAAACTCGATCTCGGAAGGATCCGGTAAGTTACTGGGATTGGTTAACTCAATAATCTCTCCATCTGTTTTATGCACCTTATATACTACGCCGGGAGCCGTGGTAACCAAATCAAGATTGTATTCTCTCTCCAAACGTTCCTGAATAATTTCCAAATGAAGCAGTCCGAGAAAACCGCAACGGAAACCAAAACCTAATGCAATAGAGGTTTCCGGCTCATAATTTAACGCAGCATCATTTAACTGTAACTTCTCCAGTGCATCACGCAAATCAGGATATTTTGCACCATCTGCCGGATATACACCACAATACACCATGGAACGAACCTTTTTATAACCGGGAAGCGGTTCCTTACAGGGTCTGTTAAAATCAGTCACTGTATCGCCCACTGCGGTATCTTTCACATTCTTAATGGACGCCGTAATATAACCTACCATACCTGCTGATAATTCTTCACATGGAATAAACTGTCCGGCGCCGAAGTATCCTACTTCTACAACGTCAGCCTTTGCCTTGGTTGCCATCATTTGAATGGTAGTACCTTTTTTTACCGTACCCTCCATCACGCGGCAAAACACAATGACACCCTTATAGGAATCATATAAAGAGTCAAAAATCAATGCCTGCAAAGGTGCGTCTGCATCACCGGACGGAGCAGGAATTTTACTAACAATTGCTTCCAGTACATCTTCAATACCTATTCCGTTCTTCGCAGAAATCAAAGGTGCGTCCTGGGCTTCCAGACCGATAACATCTTCTATCTCGTCTTTGACACGCTGTGGGTCCGCACTGGGCAAATCAATTTTATTGATTACCGGAAATACGTCCAAATTATGATCTAATGCCAAATATACATTGGCAAGCGTCTGCGCTTCTATTCCCTGCGCGGCATCCACTACCAGGATTGCGCCGTCACAAGCCGCCAGACTTCGGCTCACTTCATAATTAAAGTCTACATGCCCCGGAGTATCAATCAAATTAAAAATATACTCTTCACCGTTCCGAGCCTTATATACGGTACGAACCGCCTGGGATTTAATGGTTATACCTCTCTCCCTTTCCAAATCCATATTATCCAAAACCTGAGCCTGCATTTCACGGCTGGTTAACAAACCGGTCTGTTCAATAATACGGTCTGCCAAGGTTGACTTTCCATGATCAATATGGGCAACAATACAAAAATTTCTGATTTTACTCTGTTCTATCTTCGACATCGGGTTTTAAATTTCCTTCCTTCGCTTTTCTCTTTTTTGTTTTTATCCATCCCGTAAAAACACATCCTCCGAAAACAACAAGGCTGATGGCAGAAACCATCATACCCGTACGTGCGCCGGGGGCTTCGTACTCAAATTCCAATTCATGATATCCGGGTTCTAATTCCAACGCAAGAAATGCATCCCCCACCACCGCTTTGGTTTCTGTCCGGATTCCGTCCACATAAACGCTCCAGCCTTCATCATAAGGTATACTGGTAAATAATAGGGTTCTTTCTTCCGGCACCGTAATGCCCGCATCAATATAGGTATTACCATACTCTAAGATTTCCATTTGATTCTGGGACAAAATATCATAAGCTTTAGATAATTCTTCTTCGTTATAATAGCAGAATACAGCCTGCCGGTATTTTATGGGATATGCATCCTCAGGCAGAATCTGAATGGTTACTTCATATCCGTCCTCTCCCATTAACATTTCTTTTGCATAAGCACCTGTCAAAAAGGAGTCATTTCGGATACTGTTTTCATTGCCGCCCAACAATATCGGTGAATTACTTGCAATACGGACCTGATCAAACTCAAACTGAACATAGGCCTTATATTCATCACGGTAAGGAATGTAATACCGGATATATCCTGCATCCTCATTATGGGAATCTCTTCCTATTTTTACACCATCATCCAGTTCTTCCGCATATGCATTTTCCGTTTCAATAACCACGCATTCTTCGGGAACATCCATAAAACAATGGATTTCTTTCCCCGTCATGGCCGTTAACAGCAAATCCATATTATCAAAGGCATGATTTTCTTCCAAATCATATTCTAAAAGTTCTTCCTCTACCATATAACCCAACGCTAATGCGTTTTCATTGGTTTGGATTACAGGATCCGGCAATACTGTAGCCATGATATACGGATGTACACCTTCTATCCTGTACTTTACCCCAAACAACATTTCCGTAACCGGCGTACTTCCTATATCATGTATCACATTGGAGCCGGAAAGGAATCCCAGTTTGGACAAAGTACCCTGCAATGTTTTGTTCATTGCCGAATTAAAATCAGATATGGAATGATAATCAAACCATGAATCCGAATTCACCACCAGATCATTTGTGTAATACATCCGATAAAAATCATCATCCTCTACCATACTCATGGCCTTAGACATACTTGTCCGATACGTGTCATAATGACGTTCCGGTAAGTCAGCGCCCATGCCCTGATAAACCACATAACCGTTTGTAATGACTTCTGTCACCGAAAAAAAGAGAATCAGAACCGCCATCAAAACCTTATTACAACGTTTACGTCTTCGAAGAAGATATATTCCATACCATACTGCGAGCCAGACAATATTAACCATTAACAATACAATAGGTGATAAAAGGCTTTTTTCATAACTTTTATCCTGCATACCATATGCCAAAATATAAATTGCACTGACAAAAATCATCTCTGCTGCCACTATACTGCCCGAAATATCCTTAGCATACCGGTATTGCCTGCATCCCATTCCACAGAAAATAAAACTCAACAGGAACGCAAACCGGAATCCCAAATTATCAGGAGCATCAAAAGCATGAATAAATGTATACGCCGAAGGACACAACATACAAACAAGACATAATATAATCATTACACTTGCCGCAATTCTTTCTTTTGTTCTTATTTGCTTATTAAAAAGAAAGAACGGTACCAGCAACAGCGTCGGTATTCCGCAATAAATATACGGATATACCCCTTCATATCCCTGCATCTGTCCCCAAAACATATTTTTTACAATATCGAACAGATTCGCAACTAATCTGATTTCTGCCACATCACCTGTACTGTTACCTGCCAGAAACAATAATGCCGGAAACCATACTATTGCAGAAATGCCTATTGCCAACACTACACAAAAGCCGTAACGAATACCACTTTTTACTTTATCCCTTATCTTCTGTTGGTCTGTACATATTAACGCCGCCAAATAAAAAACAGCAGAAAAAACACCTACAATATAGGCCATATAAAATTGCGTAACGAATAAATAAGCATATAGAAATACCAAAGATTTCCACTTTCCGCTTTTGACAAATTCAACAATGGCAATACACAAAAAGGGCAGGATATAAAATGCATCTATCCACGATATAATCATAACGTTATAAATAACATGAAACGAACACATAGCATAAAATACAGAAAACACTACGGATTCCATTCCCTTACACTTAAGTACCTTAACCGAAAATCTCTGAAACGCATATGCCGCCAGTCCGGTTTTTAAGATAATAAGTAATGCCGTTACAATCGTTTCGTCTATCGGATATAAAATCAAATAAAGCAGATTAAAAGGACTCAATGCGTAATACGCATAGCACAAAGAGGTATTCATCCCCATGGAAAGGCTCCAGGAATACCAAAGGTTTTCACCTTCCATGATATCCCTTACCAGCATCTTGATGAATGGTACATACTGTGCAAGCAAATCGCCTTCCAAAATAACATATCTGCCGGTACTTAATACCTCTTCATAGGAAAACATAATGTACATGGCAAGGCAAGTTAACAGAAATGCCACAATACCATAATGCTTTGGTTTTATTTTCAATAAATATTTTTCCATTTATCTTTTCCTTACATTGACAACAATAAAAATATCTATACCACTATACCTTCATGTTTTTTGGCTTTTCGGCTTTTTATTGTATAAATAACCGCCAACAGTACATAAATTCCTAAACTTGTACAGGAAATAATCATACCTTCTTTCACACCGGGAGCCTCATACTCAAACTCCAGTTCATGATATCCGGGTTCCAGCTCCAATGCCATAAACGCTTCTCCCAATACAGCTTTGGGTTCTGTAACTTCTCCGTCCACCCACACAGTCCAGCCTTCATCATAAGGAATACTGGTAAATAGTACCGTTTTATCTTCCGTTACCGTCACATTTCCTTTCAGATATCCATCACTATATTCTTCCACTTCCATCTGGTTTTGTGCCAAAGCTGTATAAATTTGAGACAACGCTTCTTCATGATACTCATAAAATACCGCTTCTTTATATTGCCACACATCAGAAGTTGTGCTATTCATTACAATGGAAACTTCAAAATTTTCTTCACTTTCCAAAAGTTGTTTAATGTAAGAAACGGAAAGCAAACCAAATTGCGCGATAAAATTCTCAACGCCATAGAGCAAATACGGAGAGTTCGTGTATGCTATGGATGTTTCACTAATAAACTGCACATAAACCGGTTTCTCCACATTTTCCTTTGGAATATAGTATGTAATCATTCCATAAGAATCCTTTTCGGCATCATACCGGATTAAAATATATTCTTCTGTAGGAATAATTTCGGCCTGTTCCGCCTTAGCCATAATCTGTCCGGCAAATGGTTCAAAACACATTGCTGCTTCTCCGCTTAATGCAGACATAAGGGCATTAACATTCTCGAATGCCACTTCACTTTCAAATTCAAAATCAAGAATTTCTTCCCTTACCATAAAACCGGGTTGCAGATAATATGGATTTTCATTGACAACATACGTTTCATCATTTTCATACTGTATGTACAAAGAAGGCGCATCCACGATATACTTCACACCCAGAAGCATCTCTAACGGCGGTGTAATGCCGTATGCCATGGCTCTGTGAATACTGGATTGTAATCCCAGTTGATTCAAAGTCATTCTTAACTCGTAGTCTTCTGCCGATGAAAAATCATTAATACCGTTGTAGCCAAACCACGAATCCGAATTCTGTATCATGTCAAAATTGAAATAGCACCGGTAAAACGTCGCATCCTTATTTAATTCATCAACTGCCTCCTGCATTCCGGCCTTCCAGTATTCATAATCCGTCTGCAACCTTGAATCGTTGTCAACAACGCCATACCATCCGTTTCCGCACAATTCCACAAACAACAGCATGGCAGCCAGCAAACCAACCATTTTTCTGTCATACTTCTTTTTCTTTTGCAAAAACCAAATGCCAATCCACGCCGATGCAAGCACAATGTTTATCACCATTCTAATCATAAAAAAGCTTGCATGCTGTCCTACAACCCACTCCAGTATGGGGTATGCTATCACATGTACAAGTACAACGAAAATCAAGTAACGACCACGTATTTTATCCAAATACATCGTCTGCCTGCAGGCAATGGAAACAAGCACGAAGACCAGAAGGAAGGTATACCTGAAATTAAATCCGTCCGGGAAATCAAATGCATGCATAAACTGATACAAGGGGCTTATTACCATTGTAAGACAAAGAAATCCCACCAGGGAACCTGCACAGATTCTTTCTTTCTTGGAAATTTCTTTGTTAAAGAAATACAAAGGTACCAAAATCAAAATCGGCCAGCCGCAATACAGTGCAGGATAATCATTCAACATAGGAACTCTGTTTCCCCAAAACAATCCATAATATATATGATATAACTGTGCAGAAAAATTATTGAAATCCTGTGCATCTCCCGGCATATTTCCAATCAGAAACAGGAAAGCCGGCAACAGTATAACCGCTGAAATTCCCACAGCACAAATAACACTTCCGCCATATAACATAATCTTTTTTACGGCATGACCAAAAGACTGTTTTTTTCTTGCAAAAAACAACACCAGCCAAAACAAAAAGCTGAAGACACCTACCATGTATGCAATATAAAACTGTGATACAAACATGACTACATAAGCAATGACCAGTTTAAAATAGCTTTTTTTGTTGTAATCCGCCTCATAGATAAATGTACAAATCAAAGGTAACATATAGAATCCGTCCATCCATGAATTATACAGATAACCATAAAGTACCGCATATATACTTAACGAATACAATAAGGGAAGAAAAATTGTTTTAACACCTTTACACTTTATTACTCTGGTCAAAAACAAATGAAAGGTATATGCCGCCAGACCAACCTTTAAAATAATCACCGCAGCCGTAATAATCGTCTCATCCACGTTCCAGAAAATCAAGTACAGAATATTAAAAGGACTCAATACATAATAAGCATTGGTAAGAGAAGTATTCATTCCCAAAAAGGAATTCCATGAAAACCATATATTTTCCCCTTCCAGTATATCCCTGATAAACATCTTAATGTACGGTACATATTGTTCTATTAAATCTCCATCCATAATGATATATTTACCGGTACTTAAATACTGGCAATATGAATAGATTAAATAACATCCCAACATTGCCAACAATGCTGAAATAATTCCGTAATACTTTGGTTGAATCTTTTTCATTATTTTATTCATATTATTTCTCACCCTGTGTATTTTTCTTATTACCTGCGGCATCATCACATACTATTGATATGATACACTTGTCCGTTTAATCATTAACCTTATTATTATAATCTACTTTTATTTTTCTGTAAATGCTTTTATGTAAACCTAATTTGTGTTTTCTTCTCCCGAAAAAACCATATCCAATACATGTGCCAAAGGTTCGCAGGCATTCATAATTTCGTCAACAGTATTTGTTTGTGCCCCCAATTCAATCAAAAGGGTTTTCTCCCTATAATGCATATTATACCGGTATCCGTTCAGATAAGTACGTCTTGCCAGTCCCGGATAATATTCATTGGCAACCACCGCCGCCTGAAAAGATGTGGCCAGATTTCCCTGAAGATTTGGATTAGGAAGATAGTCAATACTTCCTTTGGTGTTTAAATAACTCAATCCGTTAAAAAACATAAACTGCGCCACATTCCGGCCTTCCCATGAAGTTACAAGATGTCGGCTTTCTGCCACCCCATCCCTATGTAAATCAATAATAACCTGAATCTGCGGATATTGTGCCAGAATTTCTTCCAAAGCAGGTGCAGATTTTGCATATGCATCATCTCTGGTATCTACATCATATTCACCGGTATGATGATACACTTCATAGCCATATTCTTCCCTTAACAATTCAGCCAGTTTTGCTCCTGCACCTACTATCGTTGTAGACTTGTCTCCCTGGATACTGTCGGCAAAAGCCTCCTGCGAATGTGTATGATAAATTAAAATATGGGGACCTGCCTGTGATTTGTCCACAGTAGCATCATATTGAAGCAGAATCTCCGGGTTTAAAACTTCCTCCCCTGCCGCCGTACAGGCATCTACCGTATAAAAGTTTTCCATAACATATTCATAATCTTCCAGCTGTTCCCTGTCATAAACCATACTTTTTTCGGATGCTTTAACAAAACCGGTCACCCAGACTGCAGAAATTTCACTGACAAAACCGCATCCTTCCGTCAGAAATTCATCATCCTCAATAAAGATTACGGCATGCCTGTTTTCATTCATCATTTCTTCATAGAACTCAGAAGTATACAGCCCCGCCACTTCTCCTTCCTGTATTTCTTCGTTTTCTGTATTATCACCATGAACAAGTACATAAAAGGTTTCTTCATCTTCCGTACCTGCCATTGTTGTTACCGAATCCGACAAATAGGCATACAGTGGCACAATTTCCTTGATAACATCCCTGCTTATGTCCGTATTCTCTTCCTGCCACATCTTAGCTTCTGCATATCCGTATACCGGAAATACTATATATACCATACCCTTTTCCGAAGAAGTTTTTAACCTATTCAAAAAAACATCCATATCGGTCGTTTGAAACCCGGTATTTTCTATCCAGGCTGCCACCCCTAAAAACACAAAGAAAATTACAACCAAAATGAAAGATTTTTTATTCTGCTTTCCGTTTCTCATATATCTTCTCCTTTATGGCAAAACAAAACTAAAGTTTTGAGCCAATATATATATATGATTTTTGGCAGTCACTATATTCTTTTATCTGTCACACTTTAACGCCATATTTATCCCTTCAGAAATGGTAAAAGCAAGTCTTCGTATAGTTTCATCAATATCTTTTCCCGTTACGTACATATTGCTTAATTCAGCCATGTTTGTAAGAGGTATTTCGTCATATTTACTTCCAATTGCATCATTCACAATGGTTGCCGCATCCACCACGGTAGGAATCCCTATGGCAATCACCGGCTTTCCCAATGTTTCCTGATTCAAACTTCCCCTATGGTTTCCCACACCGGAGCCGGGATGAATGCCGGTATTTGTGATTTGAATGGTTCTGTTTAAGCGTTTGGTTGATCTGGCGGCCAAGGCGTCCACCGCAATTACCACATCCGGCTTTGTATTTTCCACTACACCTTTAACAATTTCCATGGTTTCCATTCCTGTCCTTGCCATGACTCCGGGAACAATGCCACTAATCATGTTGGTGCTGCAACCTTCATATGCAGCCGGGCCAAATTCCAATAAAACATGGCGGGTTATATGAAGATTATCAATAACCAGAGGTCCCAGAGAGTCTGCCGTCACTGCACGGTTTCCCAAACCTACAACAAGAATCGCTAATTCCTCTTCCCTTGACGGCAGTAGTTTACAAATACATTCTGCCATTTCCTTTGATATTTCTCTATGATATTCTTCATCATCCTCATGCATTGAAGGAGCTTCCAATGTGATATATGTGCCGTTCGGTTTTCCTAATCTTTTGGATGCATTTTTACTCTCTACCACAACGGTTGTTACCGTAACATCCGAATCTGCATGGTATTCTTCCGTCATACTGACACCGTTCATCTCCTTCTTCGGTCCCTGCATACTTTCTGCTGATTCCAATGCAAGGTCCGTTCTCACACGACATACTTCCATTTTTCTTTTCCTTTGCGTTCATATTTTTCTTATATTTTTCTCAAAAATATTGTTTTTATGTATTGACAGAATGCTTTTAGACAGATAAAATAAC
>CAZYVY010000004.1:51867-86333 GCA_964651555.1 uncultured Lachnospiraceae bacterium
TATGTTTACATTAGAACGTCCGTGTCCGGCTTTAATGGAACATTTTCACAATAATGATTGAAGAAAATGGGAGGTGTGAGTCTTGGCTAACATCAAATCTGCAAAAAAGAGAATTCTTGTAACTGAAGTTAGAACTGAAAGAAACAAAGCGATTCGTTCAGGCGTTAGAACTGCTGTTAAGAAGGTTTACGCAGCAATTGATGCAAACGACAAGGAAGCTGCAAAGGCTGCTTTACTTGCTGCAACAAGTACTATTGATAAGGCTACTTCTAAGGGCGTTTATCATAAGAACTATGCTTCAAGAAAGATTTCTCGTCTTAGCATCGCAGTTAACAAAATGGACTAATTATTTTGTTTATGCAATAAATAAAAAACAAACCTCTTCGATACCGTCATGTCGAAGAGGTTCTTTTTTTGTGTTTTATTATTTACATGATAAAAGTAACGATGTTATGACAATACCTGCGCCATCAGCATTAACAATGCTGAATTCCAGTAAATGGTTACTTCATTGGTAGAATAACTCAACAGTTTGTCGGTATAACATTTTGCAGGAGCCAGACCTGTACAATCCCTTACTGCATCCGGGTCATGCAAGCCACTGTCTGCACCGCCGATTAACATACCGGGCATAGCCTGCTTTGTTGCTGCGGAAGGACGATGGTGGGGATTCATAACCTTATTGGTTCCGAAACCGGTAATAAAACATACATTACAGGGATTCTTGCCAAAAATATAGTGAATCTGCTCTCTTGCCGCAACCAAATACTCCTCTTTTCCGGTAATCTTATATGCATCAAACAGATGACTTCCGTTCTCTGCAAGGTACATATTGCTTCCCCAGATATAATCATTTTCGTCAAAGGAAAGTTCATAACAGTTTGCATTACACTTCTTCAATAATGCATCTGCTTTTTCTACCATTGCTTTACGAAGCTTATCCGCAACCTTCTCATCTGTAGGATATGTTGTTGATAAATAAGCAAGATTACCAAAACTTGCCACATCTTCCCAACCATACCCATGCATCACTTCTTGGTTTACATAATTTTCAAATTCTTTCTTATACTGTTCATCGCCGAATGCCTTATATAATTCCGCTGCCGCCCAGTACTGCTCATCTAATTCATTTTTATCTTCATAGGTACCGGTTACTACACCTTCCGGATTTAAGAAACCGCCGGGCACCTGAATTTCTCGCATTACCCCATATGCTCTCTTGGAAGCATCTGCCATTCTGTCTGCAAAAGCCTGGTCGTAAGGTGCATAAAATTTAACTGCCATTGCCATACATGCCGCAAAATCCGCTGTTGCAGTCAATGAAAACGGACAAATAACCAGTTCTTCCGTTTCATATTCCGGCATAATAAAATCACAGAAATTTGCACAGGTTACTTTATGATATACCTTACCGGTAGCTTCATCCTGCATCTTTAACATCCATTCCAGTTCATAACGGATTTCCGCTAAAATATCAGGCATTGCCTGTCCGCTTTCCGGTATTTGCATATCTATCTTTAACAGACTTTCATCATTTTCAATAGCATGGAATAAAGCAGCCAAGGTAACTGCTGCCGCTACGATATATCTTCCGAAATCACCTGCATCATGCCATCCACCGTTTACATCCCGGAATTCTTCCGTTCCGTAAATACGTGCCGGTGTATGATGACAGACAGGATGTGCATATATATCTGCATATTCCTTGGGCAGTTCGGTTCCGCATCTCTGCAAATAAAAGAATCGCATTAAGCTCTTTGTTACATCATCATATACATTTTTACCAATATAAAAAGGTACAGATACTTCTCCGTCTGCCTCGATGGTATACATTCCGCTTTCAGAAACTTCAGAAAAATCAATCTTCGCTTCATATTCTCCGGTAGAAGGATTATAAATACCCGGAAGACTGCTTCCCTCTGCTACAACACCTTTATCTTCTTTCAACACTTTATATGCCACAGATTCCCCGGTACAGCATACGGCAATTTTTTTGTCCTCCGGACGATAACCGATTTCATTCACATAAATTTTAGTCTTCATAATCTACCTCTTTCTTATTTACTCCCTCTTTCTATTTTATTTCTGTTCAACGGTGAAGTCTATCGGAATCGTATGCACAATTCGATTTCTTCCGTTTTGCTTACCATAATACAACTTTTTATCTGCATTATTGATGATTGCATCCACTGTACGTATGGGATCGTACTCCGAAACACCAAAGGTCATGGTAACCCGAAGCGTTTCTCCCCCATAGCGGATATCCATGAGACGGATTCGATGAATTAGTTTCTCCATGTAATCAATTCCCTGTTCTAAAGAACAATCCGTAAACACCAAAAGGAATTCCTCTCCGCCCCACCGGGCAACCTCCCCCTTTTCTTCCATAAAATCCATAAACAATGCAGCCAGCTCCATTAATACCTCATCACCACAGGCATGACCGTAATAATCGTTAAACCGCTTGAAGAAATCGATATCCCCAATAGCGATTACTGCTTTTTTCTCTTCAGTATAATCAGCATTTTCCACATTTTCTTTCAGGAAATTCATCATACACCTTCGGTTTTTCAAACCGGTCAAAGGATCTACATTCGCCAAACGTTTCAAATTTGCATTGTAATCCCTTAACTTTGTCTCCATAGCAATAGAATTATGAGAAAAGGTTACCACAACGCATATGATAATTCCTAAACAAAAAACAATGCTAATGATATGCGTAAACAACATTTCCCAAAAACTTTGACGATATATTGGATTATTGAATGTCATAAACAAATGCAGACCTATATGTATAAGCACCAACAGTATGGAATATTCCAGCTTTATTCTTCTTTTTATATAACTTGTCATAAAAATCGTTACCAGCAAAAGCGTAATAAACTGCTGAGCTCCGCATTCCCAACCAAGAAATAATATTGCCACTAAAATCCAAATAACAATACTTACATGCAGCAATCCTACGGCCAACGTATTTTTATCCCTATACGTTAAAAGAAAACTGGTAATCAATGTAACAATAACAGCCGCTGTAATAATACTCGGAACTGTCAATGCCACCTGAATAAAATACAGGAGCATCAGTAAAAAATATACCGACATTGACACGGATATAATCCTTAACATAACCGGAACTGTTTTGGTTTCGTTTCTGTTTTCCACATCCTTATTTATTAAATTGATAAACTTCTTAATAAATGTCATGATTTCCTCTTTTTATCACTTAAATAAACTAATCTCCCAGTTTTTTTGCAAAATGCCGGAAGAAAAATTCGTTTTCGGGATTTACCGATACGAAATTAGAATATTCATTTCCGGTCTGTGCATCCCAGCCATTACCGGCATCACCGCCCAATGTATATAAATAATCTTCCATAGGATTATCCAAACCATAAATTGCCACCTGCCGGCATCCCCGGTAAAATTCTACCAAAGGTGTGATACTTCCCAGACACAACACAATAATCAATATCACATAAAGCATACGGTTCGTTGTGCCCTTTTTTTTCAGCCAATGCTTTTCTTCCAATAAAAATTTCATTACAAGACAATAAAGGAAAAATAATGCAGGAATAGAGGCACGCATAGGAAAATCGCTTCCGATTCCGATTTTGAAAAAAGGAAAAATCAACAAACTTCCCAGCATAACATAAAACAAAGGTTCTTTATAATATTTCCGACAAATCAACAGGGCATAAAAGCCTACCTCAAATAGTATAAACTTCAGATAATTCGCCCACAATTCCCAACTAATACCTGATTGCGAAGTCCCTCTCTCTACTTGCCGTAAAACGATTTCCGTATCTGCCGATATCTGGGTCGCTTCCGATATTCTTAATGCACCGCTTCCGGAAATGGCAGAATTGCTAAGCAAATAAGTAGCAATAAAGATAAACAAAAATACCGTTGCCAATATATTAGAAACCGAAACAATGTTTTTCAAGAATGTCAAACCCTGCTTTTTCCTGAATGCCTCTATTCCTTTTACCATACCTGATGCTATACAAAAAATAAAGAAGCCAAAAAAAGGTAAAGGTGCCGAAAACAGACACATCATTCCCAAAAATACATAATTCTTAACTGTTTTTTCCTGCAACAGACATGCCAATGCAATCCACGGAATCACACTTTGATTAAATACCCAAAACAAACATGTTGTAAAAGAACTGTACTGATAATAGTCAGCCCACCATTCCAAATGATATAAATTGGCGCCCAGCGGCTCAATGGAACCCAAAATATCCAAACCACTAAAGAAAATAAAACCCAGCACTACCAACATTTGTTTTTTTATTGAGTCTGCCTTCAGCAAGGTAATGAGCAATAAAAACAATAATACAATCAATAAAACAGACCAAACGTAAATAGCTACCGAAGCCACCCGGAATGCAGCAATATCATCTGCTCCAAAGCTTATAGCTACCTTACCGAACAATGCAGGAACGAGCCAATAACCGATATAATAAACCAATGCTCCGCCATATAAGTCATAATATACCGGCCATTCCCTTAAAACGATATCCCTATAGATTGCGTTACGCCAGGGATAGTCCTTGCTTTGCGCCCAGAATCCACCAATTCCTGACTGCCATACCCATATCATGGCAATAACAATCACAGCAACCAATAACCACTTTTTCACTGTTATCCCGCTATCTGTATCCGTATCGGAAAGCATCCCGTTATCTTTCGTCTTTTCCCGGCAAAATCCACCCAGATATAAGCAGGCAAGGGTTGCGACGACCGCCATAACAGCCCAGTACCACTTCAACCATCCCAAGGCAAACACCAAGAACGGCAATGCCAATATGATATAAGCATATTTTTTTAATTTTGAATACGATATTGTAATCATATGTTTTCTCCCGTAACTATTTTAAGGATAAATATTCCTTCATCTGTTTCTGCATGCAGATGCTGACATCTTTTCCTTTCATATAATACTCCATCCACTCAATGCTTTTATAAACTGCCTGATATGCACTCCACTTAGGTCGCCAGCCAAAGACCGCTTTTATTTTTTCACAATTTAAACTTAACATTGCTGCTTCATGAGATGCATTTTCCTCTTCTGAGTATAACCAATCAAACGGAGTATCTTTGCCGAACTCACCACTGTTCCAAATCGTTTGAAAATGCATCAACAGTTCGCTGACGCTTTGAACATCATCTTCATCCGGTCCTATATTATATGAGCCTGCCAGCTCCGTTTTTTCCATCTGCTCCTTTGCAATTAACAGATATGCCATTAACGGTTCCAAAACATGTTGAAAAGGTCTGGTCGCTTTAGGATTACGAATTACTACTTTTCCGTTGGTTTGAATGGCACGGAAACAATCCGGAACCAGTCTGTCTTTGGCAAAATCGCCTCCACCAATCACGTTACCGGCACGCATAATGGAAACCGGAATATCCCGTACTCGCAAAAACGAGTTTACATAACTACTTGTCAAAATATCTGCACATGATTTCGAATTGGAATAAGGATCGTATCCGTTTAAAATATCCTCCTCAATATATCCCTTCGCGCGGCTATCATTTAAGTATACCTTATCAGTGGTAACAATGATTACCGACTTTACCGCATCCGAATTCCTGACACATTCCAAAAGATTCACCGTTCCCATTACGTTTGTTTCGTAGGTTTCTCTCGGCGAAATATATGACTCTCTTACCAATGGTTGTGCTGCCAGATGAAATACAATTTCCGGCTGAGCGGCATCAAATACTTTTTTGAGTTTTTTATAATCCCTTACATCCCCGATCACCGAATCAACACGTTCTTCAAGTTTACATAACTTGAACAAAGAAGGTGTTGTGGGCGGTTCCAATGCATACCCTGTTACTTTCGCTCCGGCCTCAGCCAGAATAAAAGATAACCATGCACCTTTAAACCCTGTATGTCCTGTTATAAAAACACTTTTATTTTTATAAAATTTTAAATCCATTCGCCACCTCACTTCCATACCATCCAAGGTGCATTTTCTGTCCTGCACATATTATCCAGATACATCTGCTCTTTTAACGTATCCATGGGAGACCAAAAACCCTTATGGATGTAAGCAGCCATTTCACCGGATTCTGACAGCTTTTCAAACGGCCCATTTTCCAGCATTTCACTGCCATCCCCAAGATACGCAAAAATATTCCTGTTCATTACCATAAAACCGGCATTGATTAAATTTGCCTCTGCCTTTGTTTTCTCATGAAAACTTTCAACCTCTGCCTGATTTTCTTTTAATTTCAGGCGTCCAAACCGCTCTTCTTTCGGATATGTCGTAATCGTAACACATTTTCCGTGTTCACGATGAAATTGCAGCAAAGCATCCAAATCCACATCACTCACGCCATCACCGTATGTCAGAAAGAATTCTTCTTCTCCCTCCAGATAAGGCTTTACCGCCAGTAACCTTCCCGCTGTCAGGGTTTCTAAGCCGGTGTCCACCAACGTTACCTTAAATGCCTCTTCCGTCCTATCTGCAGTCTCTTTATTTTTTCCCAAATCGAAGGTGCTGACACGATTTTTCGTATTATAATTCACAAAGTATTCTTTAATCAGATGTCCCTTATAACCGCAACAAATAATAAATTCATTCACTCCATAAAATGAATACAGTTTCATGATATGCCACAAAATCGGTCTGTCGCCGATTTCTACCAAAGGCTTAGGTCTAAAACGGGACTCTTCACTGATACGGCTACCTTTACCGCCTGCCAGAATAACAGCCTTCATTTACTTCTCCCAAACTTTCCAAGGGGCAATTCCCTCTTCCCACATCTCTTCCAATGCAACACTGTCACGCATAGTCTCCACAGGACTCCAAAAACCATCATGACGATATATATGTACCTGCTTCTTCTCTGCCATTTTTTCCATAAACGCTTCGTTTAATTCTTCGCCGGACAACGCCTCCATAACCTCTGTCGAAAAAATATAGCAACTGGCATTTACCCATGCTTCCTCTTTTCCTGACCGTCCCGCAGATTTTTTCCCCAATAAAATATCATTCTCACCAATAGACAAAATCGAGTGACGTCCTGTAGGTCTTGCCACAGCCATGGTTAGAAAAGCATTTTTTTCCTTGTGTGCCCGCAGCATTTCATTAAAATTTATATCCGAAAGACAATCCCCGTAAGTCACAAAAAAGTCCCCGTCCTTTACATACTCTTTTACCTGTAAAATACGCTGGCTTGTAGTGGACTCCACACCGGTATCTACCACGGTAACCTTCCAGTCCTCGGTTCTTTTATTATGAATCGTAATTTCATTACTTGCCAAATCTACCGTGATATCCGATTGGTAAATATAAAAATCCTTAAAATATTCCTTAATGATATTCACCTTATATCCACCACAAACAATAAATTCACGAAATCCATAATAAGAATATAATTTCATGATATGCCAAAGAAGCGGTCTTCCGCCTATTTCCGCCATAGGCTTGGGTATACCGCTTTTAACATCACTGATTGTACTGGGCAAGCCTCCTGCTAAAATGATTGCTTTCATGGTCCTCCTCCAGGGTTGTACATATACACTGATTTATAAATCAAAATTAGAAATTTGATGCAAACTTCCTTTTTCAACACGATATATTATATCACAATCTTTAATGGTAGAAAAACGATGGGCAATAATAATTAAGGTTTTTTTTCCTTTTAACTCCGAAATTGTTTCAATAACCGCCCTTTCCGTCTCACGATCCAAAGCTGACGTTGCTTCATCCATAACTAAAATCTGCGGCTGATGATACAACGCTCTGGCAATTGCAAGACGCTGCCGTTCACCACCGGATAAACGAATACCATCTTTACCCACATACGTATCTAATTGCTCCGGAAGATTCAACACCTTTTCTTTCAGATTTGCCTCCTCCAATACTTCCCATACCCTATCATCTGCGTTTTCATTCCGGTCATGTGCACCAAATACAATATTATTCCGGATAGTGTCATCTGCCACAAAAACATTCTGCGGAATATAACCTACATATTTCCAAATAGGAAGCTGATTTTTATTGATATCACACCCATCCCATGTTATCTTTCCTGAAGTAGGCTTTAATAATCCTAAAATCAAATTAATTAATGTCGTTTTACCCACTCCCGATGCCCCTACAAAAGCAACAGCAGTCCCTTTCCCGACAGAAAAATTCACATGATCCAGTATGATATCCCCGCTATTTTCATAATGGAACGAAACATCTTCTCCCTGAATACTGTCAGAGAAAACAATTTCCTGATATTCTGTATCCGCTTCCTCTTTTCCGATATTTTCATCCACCCGGGATAACAGCTCATATACCGCTTCCACAGAAGCACTGGAATATACCACATTATTGTAACAGGTACTGATTTCTCCAATTCTGGGAAACATACGGAAAAACACCATGGCAAAAACCGACAGTGTCGGTATATATCCTACCGGATTTATTCCGTTCTTAATTTCTATAGTAATAAATAATACAATGGCTGCAACACAGATACATTCCAGAATCAATCTCGGAAACATATTCATAAAAGTAAACATATTATTGGCTTTACTGAAATTCTCATAAATTTTTTGAAATCTCTCTAAAAAGAATGATTCCCGGTGCATCACCTTAATTTCTTTTATTCCGCCTACCGTCTCTTCAGACCACTGATATATCTCTTTATATGCCTGTTGCGTCTGCTCGCCGTATCTCGCTGATTTTTTCTTAAATAAGACATAAAATAAAACCACGGAAATACAAATAACACACAAAATAAGTCCGGTCATTCTGGCATCTACGATAAACAACAATATCAGTAGCAGCACAGCCAAAATACCATGAGAACCGATGGTCACAATACTTTTAAGCGCAACGCAAAACTGCGGAACATCCCACTGGATTCCCCGTAACAAAACAGCCGAATTTTCCTTTAAAAAGAAAGAATACGGTTGCTTCATATAAATATTCATTAATCTTGTTGCCAAATTATTCTGTACTTTTATAAAAAACTTAATTTCATACCGGTTGTACAACAACATGTACATATTTTTAATCAGATATAAGGCAATCATCAATATGGACAATTCCCAAACCGCATCCTTCTTACCTATGCGGCAAAAGTTTTCTAACCATGGCATAGTTATCTCTGTTCCCATCCCTGTAGATAACAACAACTGAATAAAGGGATAAATAATGGAAACGCATAACAACTCCAGACAGGAACCGGTTAAAATGCCCCCAATAATCAGAAACAGCTTTCCCTTGCCTGTAAACAACAAAATTCTTTTCAATTGTTTAATGTATCCGCTTTTTCGTTTCATCTTATTACTTATCTTCACTACAGTTAATGTTCACACAATCCAACGCCGCTTCAATTACTTTATCCATGTCAAAATATTGGTACATACCTAAACGTCCCCCAAAAATCACATCATTTCTTGTGGCTGCAAGTTCCCGATACCGCTCCAGAAGAGCATTATTTTTATCATCATTAATTGGATAATACGGTTCAACTCCCGGTTCCCACTCTTTGGAAAATTCCTTGCTGATAACCGTTTTATCACTTTCCAAAAACTCAAAGTGTTTATGTTCGATAATGCGGGTATACGGAATCTCTTTATCGGTATAATTCACTACGGCATTTCCCTGATAATTCTCACAGTCCAGCACTTCCGTTTCAAAACGTACTGAACGATACTGCAAATGTCCGTAGCAGAAATCAAAGAATTCATCAATCATGCCGGTATAGACCGTCTTCTCAGCCGCATTCGGATTTTCCTTGATAAACTCAAAATAATCCGTATTGGTACGCACTTCTATGCCATCCAACATTTTCTCAATCATTTTGGTATATCCGCCAATAGGAATACCCTGATAACGATCATTGAAATAATTGTTATCATAACGGAACCGCAGCGGAAGTCTTTTAATGATAAAAGAAGGCAACTCACTACACGGGCGTCCCCATTGTTTCTCGGTATATCCCTTAATCAACTTCTCATAGACATCACGACCAACCAACTTCAACGCCTGTTCTTCCAAATTTTCAGGTTCTTCAATACCTAAATCTGCAATTTGGGAAGCGATGATATCCTGTGCTTCCTTCGGTGTTTTAATACCCCACATTTTGCTGAAGGTATTCATATTAAAAGGCATATTATAAAGTTCATCTTTATATACAGCAACCGGTTGATTTATGTAATTGTTAAACTCAGCATATTGGTTTACATAATCCCAAATCCGTCTGTTTGAAGTATGAAAAATATGAGCACCGTATTTGTGTACATTTATGCCCTCTACATTCTCGGTATAAATATTACCCCCAATATGAGGACGCTTGTCTATAACCAAACAAGTCTTTCCTTTTTTGGTTGCTTCACGGGCGAAAACTGCTCCAAAGAGGCCTGCGCCGACAATTAGAAAATCATATTTCTGCATCTTATCACTCCACTATTAATCTCCTAAAATTTTTCCCTTACCTTTTTTCATGTACCGATATAAGAAAAAAGCAGAAAAGATCAAATAAATACCTGTCACAATATATCTGATTATATTATTTTGGTATAATAATACGATGACAAACATAAATAAGATCACAAAAAGAATACATGCAATTATTTTTCCGGTATCGTACAAACCGATTCTTCCCATGCGATAAACCAAAAAGATATGGGCACACAGTAAAAAGAAATAACCAACCAAAGTTGTGACAGCAGCCGCCTGATACCCATAAACCGGTATAAATATCCAGTTTAAAACAAAATTAATGAGTGCCGCCATAACGCTGGCTACTGCCATTCCCAGAGTTTTTTTATCATATTGTTCTATATTCACATACATGGTGTAAATGAACTGAAAAATAACACCTACGGAAATAAACAAAACGACGCCTGCGGCATCCGCATATTCCTTTCCACCCAGTATCCAGACCAGCTCCGGTGCAAACAAAATTACGGCAAAAACCGGAACCAAAAAAGCAAGCATATATTTTAATGAAACTTTTTTAATTATCGCTGTGTCATTCTGTTCCAATTGTTTGGCAAGCCAGGGGGAATATGCCGCGTTATAAGATGTCATCAAAACCGTTATAATGGTTGCACAGGAATAGCCCAAACTATAAATCGCCGTTGCATCCGCATCACAAATTTTTGTAATCATAATCCTATCAATAAAATTCAAAAAAGTCATGGACAACAAATGCGGTATGTACGGCAAAGAAACTTTCAATGCATATTGGCACATTCCCAAGTCCGCTTTTTTTCCTTTTACAATAATCACCACATAACAAACCAATCCAACAAGGATGGTGGGCATAACATAACCGATTATTCTTCCCAGCAAAGCATCTTCACACTGCAATACCAGACCTATCGATAACAGGGTGGAAAAAATACTCAGCCCGGAATTCAGGAAAATATATGTTTTGTATTGAAACAGGAAACGTGCTTTTGCCAATACCAAATTAACTGCCGGGAAGACAAGAATATATGCCATCATCAGCCACAGATGCAAAGGTGTAATGCCACACAAATCACTAATCCACTCTTGGAAAATACCACAAAAAATCATGCCCAAAATAACGGTAACTGTGCTTAATTGTAACACCGAACTTAAATATTGGTCGTTTTTCCCCTCATAATCGTGCTTTGCACTTATATAGGTCGCTTCCAAATTTAATGTAAATATAATCACCAATATATTTAATACAGAGATGAAATTATTAAATTCTCCAAATTCCGCTTTCGTTAATGCCCGTGTAAAAAAAGACGTACAGATAAAAACGATTCCCTGAGACACGAAATTAGAAATCGTATACCACATACCGGTACGGAACAAAACATTCTTTCCAGTCATATCTTATCCTTTTCTCTTCAATCTCCTAAACAGATTGCAGCAAGACAATCTTTGAATTCTTCCACACTGTAGACCAGCATAATTCTCTCTTTATTACGATATATTTTCATAAAATCTTTCGTAAACTGCATATATTGCTCATACTTTTCTTTTGGAAGATATTTTTTATAAATAGGGAATGTTAATAGTATTTTAGGTTCCATATCGTATAAAATTTTCGGAACAAACTGTGCAGTGGAAAACCACCCCGCCAGACACACATTTTCTGTCAAATTCTCCAAACACAACAATTCCCATAATTTACGTTTTTCATCTTTGTCAATCTGAACAATGTCGGTTCTCAAATCTCTTTGATGAATACGGAGCACACATTGCTGTTTATAGGTCAGTAATTGTTTTTCTATCTCCGAATCCAGCCCATCAATTTCCTTTTTCCCAAAAACATTCGGTCGTGTAAGATAGACACATTTTTTTTCATCGTATATAGCATTATCTTCATAATCAAAAATATCCCTCAATACCTTCCGATACCGTGAGTCCATATAATTTACTTTCGGCATTTCCACAATATCGCCTTCCATCTGACTTTTGGATAATGCTTTGTTATATACATATGTTTTCTGCGGAACCAGACATTTATAACTAATCCCGAAAAGACCATACACCAGCTTCCATTTTCTATCTATCGTAAAATTATATGCTTTCCCAAAGTAACTTCCCAAACCATCTTCATAATACTGGACATTTGCGTCCGGATAGCTCAAAATCATTGCAATGGCAAAACGATACGGCATACTGATGTAAATATCCGTATACTGCTTCTCATCCGGAAAAACTTCTTCTGTAACGACTCTTCCGATAAATGCCCTGGGATTCACAATTCTCTCATATTTATTGGATATTTTTTTAAAAATTCCTTTTTCTTTTTCATCTTCTATATAAACATATACATTCCGGAATATTCCCTGTTCGCGTAACCGTTGCGCAATTACTTCCACATTATAAAATGCATTACCGATATAGATATCTGTTTCGCTATCCGCTTCTTCTGCATAAAACAAATTGATGCAATTGAATAGTTGATATAGCGTATCACACACACAACAATTTACTTTTTTCATTCTACCCCTTCCATCCCGGCTTATACACAGGATGAATTCCTGTTTTCTCTGCTTTTCCGTCAGCAATGGCTTCCCTGATTACTTTAATCTTCATTTTATTTCCGGAAAAGTATGCCGCCAAAAGCCGTCTCCAGATTCTCAGCCGCAAGGACCGCTTGTCCAAATGGGTCTGATATAAAATTACAATATTTCTGGTAGCATAATAATCTCTCCAGGAAACCTCACGGTTGTACATATAATTGTCTTTGTGATGAATCAATATTTCGGGCACACAAATGATTTTTCCTTGTTTTCCCATACGTACCGCATGCTCATAATCATCCTGATAAATAAAAAAATCTTCTCTGGGAAGGCCCGCTTTTAATAATGCCTCCCTACGCAAAAACGTTCCGACAAATGAATATAAATCTATTTCAAAAAATTCCTTTGTCCTATACTCCTTCTCCGGAACAGGTACTTCATGACTGCCCAAAACAGTCTTTGAAAAACGAGCACGCTGCACAGAGGCAACCCTGCCTTCATATTCACACATTCCACAAAAGGCAGACACTTCCTGCATTACTTCCCCATGATTCTCAACAAACAACCCGGCTTTCTCAAAATTATACCATTCAGGAAACGCATCATCATCTGCCACCCAGATCCAGTCCGCATCAGTCCTCAAAGAAGCCTCTTTCAACCCTGCATAAAAGCCTCCGCTTCCGCCACGGTTTTCCGGTAACGTAACCACTTTCTTGATAATCCCGCAATCCTGTTTTTCCCATTCTGCAAGAAATTCCCTTGTCCCGTCGGTACTGCAATTGTCTACAACAATTATATATACCGGCTTTACCGTCTGCTTCTCGTAACACGGCAATGATTTTTTTAACTCCCAAAGCCGATTATAGGTAACCAGAACAACTCCGGCATTAAAGTTCCTCATCAAAATTTATCCTCTTCTCTTCCACAACCAAAGGTCTGTGAATCACACGGCTGTTAATATTCAATATATATTCACCTAACAGTCCGATAAAAAACAGTTGCAGTGAACCCAAAATATATATACCGATAATCATCGGTGCGTAACCGGCCTGGAAATCATACCAGTTTATCAGCTTAAGGACCAGATAAACCAACGCGATTATCAAACTGATTCCCGAAGAAATAAACCCTAAAAATGTTGCCAGGCGCAAACCCACTTTGGTATATGAGGTAAAACTTAACATTGCAGCATCATACAAGGTATAAAAGTTATTCTTTGTTTTCCCTGCTCTCCGCTTCGCCTGCTGATATTCAATTTCTTTTCTGCTGAATCCATATTCTGCCACAATGCCACGCAAAAACGGCATGGGATCATCCAACTGCTTCAACAAATCAATGAACGTCTTATCATATAAACCAAAACCGGTAAAATGTTCAATCATTTTTACATCTGACATATTTCGAATCAGTTTATAGTAAATGGTTCTCAAAAAACGGACAATCGGATTTTCTTTGCTTGAGGTCTTAATTGCACTGACAATTTTATACCCGTTTTCCCATTCCCGTACAAACTGCGGCAACATTTCCACCGGATCCTGGAAATCGCAACACATGGAAATTGTACAATCCCCTGTTGTCTGGCACATTCCATAAAAGGGGGAATTGAACTGTCCGAAATTTGTTACATTAAATATCGCCTTGATTTTTTTATTATTTTTACATATTTCTTCTAATTTATCTCTTGTACCGTCGGTGGAACAATTATCAATAAACAGCAATTCATAATCATACTCCGAGAGTTCTTCCGTGAGAATTTTAACAACAGCTTCGCTCATGGGAACCACATTATCCACTTCATTATAGCAAGGAATTAACACACTGATCTTTTTCATGATGAAGTTCTCCCTCCACTTCTTATATCTTTTTCTCTGTTATAGGTTTCTTTCTGCATAAACGCAATTTTATCTTTTGGAAAAGCCACGCCAAAAGTGCGGCAACAGACAAGGTAAGTAAACTGACTCCAATGCTCCAGCCATCTAATTGCATGGATTGTGAAGCAAATGATTTTCCAAAAAACTTATTTATTAAATTTAAAATCAATAAGTATATTGCTTCATGTGCAAGAAAAATAAATAATGTATTTTTGCCGATAAACTGCAGTACCTTGGATTTTTTAAGAAGTTGCCCCAAACCGAATACCATAATACAGCCTGCCACTGCGGCAATAATATAATTATACTCCTTTGCATAATCACAATCGCACAGATTTACATAATAATTCCACCTACATCCGAATAACCACGTTACAATTCCGCCGGCTATCACAAACAACAGTGAAACATACCATTTACATTTTTCCCATATCCCTGTCTTTTTCAAAAGACTGCCAATCCCCAAAAAAACCGTAGCCATAAGTGCTGAATCCAGTTTTAGCGGCAGACGTTCAAAGTGAGGAATAAAACTGAATATATCTTTGGCAAACAGAGCGAGAAATACCAGTAAAATCCATAAAAGTACAACCACGTACTTTTTCAGCTTTTTTCCTGCGGTCTTCATGCCAAAAAACATTAACTGAGCCCAAAACATTGCCAGCAAAAACCATGCCGAGCCAAAAAACGAATAACAGGGATGTCCATAATAAAAAGCCTTTTCCAAGGAATCTGCCTGCAAAAAGGATGCCATATTCCGTCCGCCTATAGGCAATATCAAACACTGAACCAGTCCAAGCAGTAACACTATTCCGTACGGAAGCAGGTAATGCCTACAACATTTCCCTAAAAATGATTTAAACGAGCTGCCCTTTCCAGAAACATACCCCGCCACAACAAAAAACAAAGGCATATGAAACGCGAAAATAAAACGAAATGTATGATAATTAAAAATAACCAGATGACCCAAAATCACCAGATAAACACCAATTGCTTTGGCAACATCCAACCATTCCAGTCGTTTTTTCTTCTCCATCAGCTGCTCCTACTCAAATTCAACTTCATTTTTTATATATTGCACCGTCCGTTGGATCCCTTCTGCAAAATCCACTTCCGGGCAAAATCCAAAATCTTCTTCCAATGGGGATATGTCTGCGCATAAATGCATAACCTGACGTTCTCCGTAAGGTATTGCTCCTATACCAAGGGCAATATCGGCATTTACTATGCTGCCAATAGTCCGGATATAATCTTTTAACGGTTTAGCCTTTCCGCTTCCCAAACAATATATGGTGTCACTTTTCCCCTTTTCACAGGCCAGCAATAAAGCATTCGCGGCATCTTCACTGTATAAATAATCCCACAATTGTTCTCCCGGTGTAAACTTCGGACTCATTCCGTTTAATAATTGACGGATTGTGGACATGATCATCGTTTTTTCCCCATCTGCCGGTCCATACACGCTTAGTATACGGAAGTATAAATGACGCAGGTTGTATTGTTTACATAACATTGCCGTTTCGCATCCCGCCTGCAATTTTGCAGTTCCGTAAGCAGTTTCCGGATTTGGCAAAACAGAACCATTCAGAACTCCTTCTACTCTTCCGAATTCTGCCTGACTTCCGGCAAAAAGGAAAACACTGCATCCTAGTTCTGCTGCGGTAATACACGCATTTTTAGCATACTGTACATTTAACATCTGTAAGTTAGCGTCATTCCTTGCATTGCCAAAGGTACCGCTCCAACCCAAATGCAAAAAGTAATCTGCCCCCTGGCATTCTTTAAGTTTACATAATTTATCTATATCCGACAAATCGCATTCAATAATATGTATATTACCTTTTAACGGAATCCGTTTGTTTCTTTCAGACCCCGGTCTAACCAATGCATATACTTCCCACTGCCGTTCTATACACTTTTGAATCACCGCATAACCGATTGCTCCGGTAGCTCCGGTTAGAATCACTTTTCTTTTTGTACATTCCATATATGCAAAATCCCTCTCTATTGATTTTCTATCCGGGAATGACTATAATTACGATAAATAAAGCACTTACAGGAGAACGATATGAAATTTACCATCATCATTCCCACGTTCAACGCAGAAGCCAAATTACATATCACCTTAGATTCTCTTGCAATGCAGACCTACTCTGATTTTGAATGTATCGTCATGGATGGCTGTTCTTCCGATCATACCATAGGGATAGTCAAAAATTTTCAGGAAAAAATTCCCAGATTACGCTTTTATTCCGAACCCGATAATGGTATCTATGACGCAATGAATAAAGCAGTGACACATTCAACAGGAGAATATCTGTTATTTATGGGAGCCGGGGACAGCCTTTACAATAAAAACGTATTGGAACGTGTCAGTCTCCATCTAAGTAACACTTCCTGTGATATTCTATATGGGGATATTTGTTTTCTTCCTAATCAGATGGTAAAACAACCGGAAAAAATTCATCGGCATTTCTTCCGTTCCGGCAAAATGCTCTGTCACCAAAGCATATTGGCAAAAAAGCAAACCCTGAGTGAATATCCCTTTAACACAAAATTCACTTATGGTGCCGACCGCGACTGGCTCATAAAAAATTACCATAAGGGAAGGGTTCTCTCTCACATTCCGATTGTAATTGCCAATTACGACACAACCGGACTTACCGGTAAACCCGAAAACCAAAAATCCGTATGGTTGGAATCCGGACATATATTAAAACAATATTATGGCCCCATGATGCTTCCTGTTACATACCTAAAATATTATTTCATCATCAAATGGAGAATACTATGTCAATCCAAAAAATAATTTCCCAAAAAATGAACACGGCCAAAATTCTTCTTAAGAAAGCAGCGCTTTTTCTCTTAAAAAAAGTATACTTCCCCGGCAAAAAATTTTATTGCCCCTGTTGCGGTCATACATTACGCCGCTTTATGCATTATGATTATAAAAGCATTCCTTCCATGAATCCTGCACTCTTTCATCATCATTACAAAGAAATACAATGTCCTTATTGTAACTCTCTACCGAGACATCGCATCATGGCAACATTCCTGTTACGACATCCTGAACTGATTGTTGATAAAAAGGTAGTTATCTTTGGTATGTTACAAGGGGAACAAACCTTTTTTGAACAAAATAACATATCTTATCTTTCTGCAGACTTATATGCCGATAATTCGGATATAAAAGAAGATATTATGCATATGTCTTTTCCTGATAACTCACTGGATGTTTTAATTTGTCACCACATTCTGGA
Source organism: uncultured Lachnospiraceae bacterium (assembly GCA_964651555.1). Taxonomy (GTDB): domain Bacteria; phylum Bacillota; class Clostridia; order Lachnospirales; family Lachnospiraceae; genus UBA3766. The sequence goes on from CAZYVY010000004.1 coordinate 69,966, forward strand.
ACATGTACAGGATGTATCCCAAACGTTAAGGGAAATCCATCGTGTATTAAGCCCCAAAGGAATTGCCATACTTTCGGTTCCGATTGATATGACCTTGCAGCATACGTTATGTCATAAAAGAATTTCTACGCCGAAACTCCGCCGAAAATATTATGGACAAACTGACCACCTTCGATTGTTTGGCAAAGATTTTCCCAAGCAATTACAGCAGTCCGGCTTTAGCGTCCATACAGTAAAAGGCGAAAATTATCCTGTCCGTATCCGCCCTGTCACCGGACCTGCCAAAACGGATATCAACCATATTTATGTTTGCCGCAAAAATACCGACTTCTCCAAATAAAACCGTAGTTTTGTATAGGCTTCGAACAACTCCGGAAAACGGAGAAACAATTTGTATCGGATTTTACCGTGAAGCGGGAGGTATTGTTCAAGGTCATACTGCGTAAAAATGCGGTATACACGCTTTCTTATTTTTCTCTTCAGCTCCTTTTTCCCGCTTTTTTCTGTCATATACAGCTCATAGGTTTTATATAAAAAAGCATGGGTAACATGATTGAGATCCTTCTCGTAATTTCTTTGATAATAAAAATCAATTCTTTGCTCATATGCCCATATGCAGTCTGCGATTTTCTTTTCCGTTACCGTACATATGGTTCCCCGTGGATTCCGGTAATAATAATATAAAATATTTCTGTTATATGAAATTCTTTCCGCAACAGCAAACAGCCTGTGCATAATCGCTAAATCTTCATAAAATCGTCCGTCGGCAAACCTGATGTGCTTAAATAGTTGTCGATGATACAGTTTATTCCACAAATAAACATTATCTTTGACAATTGTATGCTTTTCACTTTTACTCTCTTCCCCAACATTGATTACAACAGGCCGACTGTATAAAAGCGTTGAATGCAAAGGAATTTCCTCCACACGTGCAAACCCTCCTGCTGCTATCAATACCCCCGTTTCCATGATATCACGATACAATTGCTCCAACATTTGGGGGTGCATATAGTCATCTGCATCCATAAATGCAATATATTTTCCGGTAGCCAGCTCCAAACCCTTGTTTCTTGCTGTTGCCTGTCCGGCATGGGCCTGACGATATACCTTTATTCTTTTATCTTTCTGTGCAAAACGCCGGCAGATTTCAAAAACCGGTTCAATTGAACCATCATCCACAAGAATTAGTTCCCAATCCGTGTGCGTTTGGTTTAAAACAGAAACGATACTTCTTTTCAACAAATCTGTTTCATTGTAAATAGGCATTATAATGCTGATTTCCATGGAAACTCCCTTACTTTTCAACATATGCATATAATTTTTTATATGCATGATGAATCTGATACTTTGGATTCGCTTCCAAAATCAAACGTTCCAATACTTCCTTATCATCCGGCAGATGATATGTACATATGGAAATGACCGGTGCAAACTGTTTCAACGTTTCTTTTGCTCCCATAAGGAGTTCTCTTTCCGCCCCCTCAATATCAGCTTTCACGAAATCGACCCGTTGCAGATGATATTGCTCCACAAAATCATCCATACTGATGCAGGATATATTTTGTTTTTCATAATCCCACTGATATTCTTCCGCACTCATTGTCCCATTCTTGAGGACATTCATTTTGGACGAGCCACTGGACTGCGGAAAAAAGATAAATTCCCGTTCTCCGGTTTTTTCTGCCAATCCCCGGTTGATGATATGAATGTTAGAATACACTTTTTGCAAAGGTTCCAAATATTGATGACATAATTTCTGAGACGGTTCAAACGCATAAATTTCTCCGGCTTTATCCGCCACAGCCGAACAAAACAAACCTAAATTTGCACCACAATCTATGACAACATCTCCCGACTTTACGGAAACTCTCTCATTTAACTCATATGGTCCTTCATCAAATAAATTTTTCAGTTCTTCATATTGGTAATGCTCAACCATATAGGGCATAATCAAATCCGGATATTCCCATAGAAATGTATCCATATCTTCTCTTCGCGGCAAGGACCATTTTCTTCCTGCACATTCCAAAAACTGATTTGAAAAATATTTCCGAAGAAATGCTTCTTCGTCCCGTGCCTGAAACAAATGAAAATAACGATATTTCCATATATCATACAAAAGCCCGGCTAATAAATCTGTTTTGAAAAGCTTTTTTATCCTCTTATACATATCTTTCTTTTCATATATATATCCGTTGGGCATTCTGTTTTTTATGCTTTCACACATACTATCTTTCCTTACCTATCATCCGTTCCCGACAAAGAACCGCAACATACAGAAGTCTTTCATTCCTACACAACGATGCCAGCCGATAGCATTTTTCCTTAAAATGAAGCTTCTTCATTCTCCGAATGGTATGAATGTATACTTTGTCGCCAATCACTTCTCTTAAAACTGCCAACTTGCTCTTGATACCGATTTTTGCATTGGGTAATGCTTCAAAAATATATGTATAAACTCCGTAAAAGAATACTTCTGCAATATGGCAGCGAGCTTTCTTTTTCTTTTCTTCGTCACTCATTAAATGAACCAGACTGCGATTCAAAGAGAAATACCTTTTAATATCACCATAGCAAAACACCCTCTGCTCAGACATATGATTACCGTTACAATAGTACCGGTAAAGAATCTCCGGACAAACAGCCACTTTGGGATGATTTAAAAAATAGCGGGTACAGAAAACACTGTCTTCACAAATAATCATCGATTCATCATACAAATCCCGAATCTGTTCCCTGATATATAATTTATTCCAGGTTACACTTAAAAGATTGCTCGTTACAATCTCATAAATATCGTTCATCTTATAACATTTTATTTTACGATTTCCACCGGTAATGTTTATCTTTAGACACTTCTTTCGATTAAACACTTCATAGCCGCATGCCGCCATCCCTGCATCTTCTTTCTCTATGGCATGAACCAGTTTTTCTATCATCTTAGGTTTCATTTCATCATCGGCATCCGCAAATTGGATATACTTTCCCTTTGCCTGCCCAATACCAAAATTTCTGGTTGCCGAAACCCCTGCATGTTCCCGGTGATAAGTACGTATCTCCGAATACTTTTCCCCATATTGGTCACAAATTTTTTCACTGCCGTCTGTAGAACCGTCATCAATCAGCAAAATCTCAATCGGACGGTAGGTCTGTGACAAAGCAGATATTATTCCACGCTCCAGGTATCTTTTTGCCTGATACACAGGAATGACAATACTTACTAATTCCTTTTGCATAATCTCTCCTGTCTGACACTTCCGGTACGATATCTTTTCTCCAAAAATTCATCCCATTTTACAATAACAGCTCCACAAAAATAAGGTATAATCACAGCCGCTTCAAATATAACTTTTACCTTAAACGGTATATTTCTTTTCCACTGATATCCTTTCAAATATTTACGCAATTCCTTTTTTAACCTTAAAGACAACTGCCTGGTCCCCAGTCCGGACTTTTTCATAAGATAATAGTGTTTCAGCATTGCAATGCAATACTGTTTTCTGGCCGATACATATATCTCCCATTCTTTCTTCCGGGCAAAAAAACGCATCCGGCTTTTGGCATACACTACCTCATCCATTTTATCCAAATGATATACAGAACGGGTTATCCCCATGGTTTCGGTATGATAAAAATACAACTTTTCCGAAGTTTCTGCCAAACGTCCAATCGGATACAATATCTCCTGCATAACCGCTGAATCTTCATAAATCCTTCCCACCGGATATTTGGTAGAAACAAACAAGTCTTTCTTATAAAGTTTATTCCAGCAAACAGCAGTTACTTCATAGCGAAAAGGCTCTTCCATTCGTTTCAGGAATTCTTTTCCACTGAAAACATTAACATTAGATGTCTTATTTTTCTTTGCTGACTTTGCGCATGCTCCAACATGATTGACATGATAAAAATGACAAACCGCCAATTCCGCATCATACCTTTTTATGAGTCCGTACAAAACTTCCAAATATTCCGGTACTACTTCGTCGTCCGCATCCACAAATGCAATATACTCTCCGTTTGCTTTGGCAATTCCTGCATTTCTTGCATAAGATACCCCTTTATGGGAAACCCCGAACACTCTTATGTTTTGATTTTCTTGACTGTAAGTTCTAAGAATTTCTGCTGTATTATCCGTAGAACCATCGTCAATCACTACAACTTCCACTGCAGAATAAGTTTGCTCCATAATGGAATTTAAACAACGTCCTATATGGTTCTCTCCATTATATACAGGAACAATAATGGTAATTAATTCATCAGACATTCTATACTCCCTCTTACCAATCTCAACTACATTCTTTACGTTGTTTTCCTGTTCTGTAATACACTAATCTGTAACCATATTTTAAGATATTATAGTGTATGGAAAGAGCAAGTGCGCCCACCTTAAATTTCAGTGCAACATCTCTGCTAAAAAGCAATAGCCCCAGGTTTTTACGCACATGAACCGTTATCTTCCGCCGCATTTCGTGATCATACACTTCATTTTTTATCATAGATACCACAATTGCCATTTGCTCAATTAAATGGTATCGTCTGATATTTTTATAAAATTGCGGATACTTCATGATTAAATCATTTTCATATTTCTCATAAAAATAAAATCCATTTTTGTAAAAATCGCAATATCCGCTGTCTAAAGTACTTCCTTTACGCAATACATAATGATAATAAGGTTGATTAATCTGTAGAATTCTGGAAGTTTTTTCAAATAAATCAACCAACATACCATAATCTTCTCCCAAAAGCTTTTGCGATGGGAACATACGCGCTTCAAATATGTCTCTTTTATACAATTTATTCCACGCATGAGGTTGAATATTTTTTCTGCGATGCAATTCATTCAGTGCTTCCGCACCGGTATAAATAATGTCCTTCTTCTCCTCAAAATGAAAGATTTTATCCCGACGGTTATCTTCAATATGGTAAGAAAAACACACAATATCGGCATTATTTTGTTTCGCACTCTGATACAATTTCTCCAAAGTATAAGGTTCTACCCAATCATCTCCATCAAAAAAACATATATACTCCCCTTTTGCATTGGACCATCCGGTCGCTCTTGCTTCTGCTACGCCGGCATTCTTATCATGGCATATATATTTTATTCTTTGATCTTCTTGGGCATATTGCTCTAACCGTTCCTTTATTCCATCTGTTGAACCATCATCCACAAGAATCAACTCCCACTCCGGCATAGTTTGGGCTTTTATACAGGAAACCTGTTTGTCTATATATTCTTTAATGTTATAAATTGGTATGACAACACTAACTTTGATCATTTTATTTTATCGTATAACCTCTTTTACGCGTTCGTATTCCTCTCTGTCTAAAAAAGGATACATATCGTCAATAGGTGGTGACACCATGGTTCCGTCCGGCAATACTTTGGACGATAACTTAGGTTCAAAATTCTGCTCCTCATCTACAATTGCTTCAATAATAACCGGACCTTCCTTTGCAAGGGCTTTGTCCAATTCTTCTTCACAATCCTTTACACTTACCATCTTTACATAAGAAATACCATATGCATATGCAATTTTTTCCAAGTCCGGAAAACTAACCCCGTTTTCAGCACATACCCCAACCAACTCTCTTCCTTTAAAAAGATTAGTTTGGGTTTGCCGGATGGAGTGATATCCGTTATTGTTTAATATCACAATCTTAAGCGGTAGCCTATTCTGTACCACAGTCTGTAGTTCCTGAAGATTCATCTGAAAACTTCCGTCACCATCAATACATACGACATTATGTAAACTTCCATTCACTCCAACACCTATCGCTGCAGGAAAACCATATCCCATGGCAGCACAACCGGAATTGGTAAAATACCGCTGTCCTTTTTTAATCTGCGCCGCCTGAAATGTAATCACACAGGCACTTCCGTTCCCGCAAATAACAGCCGTATCTTCTGCTAATCTACCGGTTAATTCTTTAATAAACACATATGGATTTAATTTTTCGCCACAATAATACTTCTGCATTACCGCAGGATATTTCGCATTGACATCTTTACACCACACAAGCCAGTCATCCTGCAAATGTTCAAAACCTATTTCTTCCTGTTGCATATGTTGAATCATTTTATTCAGAAAAACTTTCACATCTGCATGAATGGCAATATCCGGTTTGATTGTTGGTTTACATAATTCATTTTTGTCAATTTCTACCCAGGCCTTTACTGCATCCTTTGCAAAATGCTCCCATTGATAACTAATCATGCGGATATTCATCCTACATGCCAAAATCAATACAAAATCTGCACTTTGGACAACGAAGTTTCCACCTCTGGTCCCTACCGTTCCCGGGCGTCCACAATCGTACGGATGTCCGTCCCACAATAAATCATGTGCATTCCATGCCGTAACAACAGGAATTTTTAGCATGTCAATCAATGTCAGCAATTCTTCCCGTGCATCGGCCAGACGTATACCCGTTCCAGCTAAAATCAACGGTCTCTTTGCTTTTTTCAATGCCTCCATAACCTGCATGACATATTCATCATTCCACACGGGGGCATCTGCAGATAAAACTGCTTGCAGTTTATTATTTCTTTCCTGTGCCGTATCTTTCCATAAGTTTACATAACTCTCTTCTTTATCACCGGCACCTTCTTGTATCTCTTCGAATTTGCGATAGTTTTCGTATTCCTGTTCATCAAAATGACGCAAAGCTTCTGTTTCTACTTCCGCACCTTGAATGTCTAACGGCACATCCAGCCATACCGGTCCTTTCCTGCCATGATTTGCAAGAAACCATGCCTTTTCCAAATGATATAGTACATCTTCTGTATTAGTTAACATAACAGCATATTTTGTCATGTTAGCTACACAGTCCGTAATTTGAAACTCCTGATCACCTAATTGTCTTAACGGTACATTCATATATCCGGTGGTAGTAATCCTTTTTACTTGTCCGGATACAACAAACATGGGAACAGAATCCTGCCATCCGCCTAATACGCCTGTAATCGCATTGGTTCCTCCGGGACCACTGGTTACACAGACACATGCAATTTTTCCATTGACTCTGGCATAGGCTTCCGCTGCAATTGAACATGCCTGCTCGTGATGATTATAGATGCATTCCAAATCAGGATGATGTCCAAAAGCGTCATTCAAGTGCATTGCTCCGCCGCCGGTAACGGTAAAAACATGGCGGACACCTTTTTCAGCCATAAAATCCGCAATCAATTTAGCTACTTTTATTTTCATATTACACTAAAAACCTTTCATACAGACTTTCCGTAACAAAAGAGATTGGACACTTAACCTGTGCTCTGCGTATTCCTGCCACCGTATCATCATTTAATACTTCAGCCTTTTCTCTACTGAACACGTATTCCATATTAGAGTTAACATAATTTGCATCTGCGCATTTGTCATATCCATCAAATCCTGCAAATGCAATGCTTTTAACCTCTGCAAGTTTACATAATTTTAGCAACATAAATAATGGATTATCTTTTATTAATGCCTCTTCATCCAAATAATTTGCATATTCTAATACATAATCAAAACGTCCGCAGGCTCTTGTTACATTTGATGTTGCAATTGTCTGCACACCCTTATGTTCATGCAATGCTTCCGATAACTTACCTGCCAGTTTTACATAGCGTTTTGCATTGCTCATAAAGACATAGTCCATACTTATTTTTTCAGGAATAAAATTCACAGATATACATACTGCGGAATGCTCTTTTTTGTAGGCCTCTATTTTTTCAACTTCTTCAGCCCTTTTCCCGGGAGCAACCAGCAAAATATTTTTATCTTTCCACCGGGAAATAAGACGCATACAATCTGCACTGTCATCACATGAAATCGCCTGATATTTCTCATAAAGGTTCTCTATCAACCCTGCATCAAACAAAAGCTTTTTCTCTTCCGGTATCAGTCCTAAAATTTCGTTCACTGATTTTACGGACAACTTCTTTTTTTCCATTAAGGCCGTTACATAATTAGGATGGCAGTCATTGGACGCCGAGATAAAAAATTTTAACCCATATCCCCATGGCGTGGCTCTGTAACAGTCCTGAATGGTTACATCAATTGCTTCCAACAATTGACTTAAATGATACTTCGCCCCATAATTTTCACGCATATACATGGCAAGTAACTCTATCGGTGTATTTCCTGCACCTTTTCCCATTCCATACAAAGAACCATCCAGTAACAGGTTTCTTTTTATCTGTTTCTCTGTTAATTCAATACAATTTGCATATCCCAACTGAAAATTGTTATGCGAATGATAGCCTAAAGAAATGGAATCCTTTAACTCCCTGTCAGCCATTTCAAAATAGTGAATCAATTGATTTTTATGCAAAAGCCCATAGGTATCAACAATGGAAAAGGCATAGGGAGTTATATTGTTCACCCTTTGTAACAGTTCCAAAAACTCTTCGTCATCATAGCTGGTAACAGATACCGCCTGAACAAAAACATGGTATCCCAAAGCTTTTAGCTGTGAACAAAAATCCAATGCCTCAATCATAATATGCTTTTTAAAAATCACACGAATTCCATCCAGGAAACTTTCCTTACGGGGAAGAACTTTCTCAATGGAACAGGTACCGTAATCAATCATCCCCACAACCATGGCATCTTTTTTATCAATACCCGAAAATGTGGAGTTAACAGACGCAACATCCGGCATTATAGAACGGTTTTTATCATATGTTCTCCGCTCATCCAGAAAACCCACTTCAATAATATCCATTCCGGCACTTACCAGACGTTCAAATACAGTAATAATTTCATCATATCCGAATTCCCAGTCATTTAAATATCCGCCGTCCCGTAAAGTGCAATCCAATAATTTTATTGTTCCCATAACAAGGCTCTCCTACATACTACTGTTTTAATGAAGCCATTACACCTTCACGAACACACTTTGCCATAAACTTAAGCTTATCTTTGGTCATTCCCGGGTAAACACCAATCCAGAACGTTTTATCCATTACAATATCTGTATTGGTAAGCTCGCCCACAACACGATAGTCCTTCTTTCTTTCTTCTGAAAGATTGGTAAAGCAAGGATGTTTTGTCAGATTACCTGCAAACAACATTCTTGTTTGTACACCATTACTTTCCAACATATCAACAATTTTTCCTCTCTCCACACTCTCCTTACAGGTAAGAGGAAAACCAAACCAACTCGGTTTTGAATTGTCTTGTGCCTTAGGCAGATACAAATACGGTTCCATATCTTTTAATTCATTCCACAAAAATGCAAAATTTTCCCTTCTGCATTCCACAAAAGAAGGAACTTTTTTTAACTGGGCACATCCGATAGCCGCCTGCATATCGGTTGCTTTCAAATTATATCCCAGATGCGAATAAACATATTTATGATCATATCCTACCGGCAACTCTCCAAACTGACCATCAAAACGGTGTCCGCACAAATTATCCATACCGGACGGACAGCTGCATTCACGCCCCCAGTCACGCATGGAGCGGATAATCTTATTTAACAGGGAATTATTGGTGTAAACCGCTCCGCCTTCTCCCATAGTCATATGATGGGGCGGATAAAAGCTGGAGGTACCTATGTCGCCTATGGTTCCGGTTTTTTTCCACACACCCTCAACCAACACCTCTGTTCCCAGAGCATCACAGTTATCTTCAATCAGCCAGAGATTATATTTATCACAAAATGCTTTTACCGCAACAATATCAAATGGATTGCCCAAAGTATGTGCTAACATAACTGCTTTTGTCTTCGAGGAATACGCACGTTCCAACTGCTCAACATCAATATTTAATCCGGGAACGGTAATGTCCACAAATACAGGAACAGCACCATACTGAATGATAGGCGTTACCGTTGTGGGGAATCCTGCTGCCACAGTAATAACTTCGTCTCCCCTGCCAATACTTCTTTCTCCCAACACGGGGGATGTCAGTGTCATAAATGCAAGTAAATTTGCCGAAGATCCCGAATTAACCAATGAACAATATCTGACGCCCAAATATTTTGCAAATTCTTTTTCAAATTCAGCCGTATATTTTCCTGAAGTCAGCCAAAAATCCAAACAACTGTCTACCAGACATGTCATCTCCTCGCTATCATATACACGGGAAGCATAGGGAATCCTATCACCTTCGTTATAGTCTTTTTGCGTCATATGATATTTTTCACAATACTCTTTTACCGCTTCTAAAATCCGTGCTTTATCCTGCTCTTGTGACATATCTGCCTCTCAGTTTACTTTATTTTCTACCACGTTCAGAAGAACCTTTTGTGCTTTCTTCTGTGGTTTTTTGAATTACATTGGATTTAATAACGGTTCCCTTCATATTTCCTACTGTAGCTTCTTTTCCTACATTAGAAACCGCTTTCTTCTCCGTTTCAACTTTTCTCCGACTTGTATTTTGCCTTCCGTCGGAAACTCTGCGCGAACTTCCTCTTCCTGCAATGGTCTTACCTGCTGCCGAGCGTGAAGGCGCACTTTTCTCTTTGACAGCCGCTTCTGCCTCCGGCTCTTTAACCGTTTCTTCTTTTGCAACCGGTTTCTTTCTCCGGTTTCCGGAAGCCTTCTTATTCTCTGCCGGTTTATCTTTCTTCACTTCTTCTGCCTCTTTTGCTGTAGCTTCTTCCGCCTTATCTTCTACCGCCTGCTCCGTAGCTTCTTCTACGATTTCTTCCGGCTTCTTTTCTTCTTTAGCTGCTTCTGCCTTTTCTTCCGGCTTCTTTTCTTCTTCAGCCGCTTCTACTGTTTCTTCCGGCTTCTTTTCTTCTTTAGCTGCTTCTACTTTTTCTTCCGGCTTCTTTTCTTCTTCAGCCGCTTCTACTGTTTCTTCCGGTTTCTTTTCTTCTTCAGCTGCTTCTGCCGTAACTGTCTGTGTTACAACTTTTTTCTTTCTTCCCCTGCTACTCTTTTTGGGTTCAGCAGGTTTTTCTTCTATTTCCGCCACTTCCGGTTTTTCTTCTTCCTTTTCTTCTATTTTTGCCACTTCCGGTGCTTCTGTAACGGTTTTCTTTTTGCGGCCTCTGCCACTCTTTTTGGGTTCAGCAGGCTTCTCTTCTGCCTTTATTTCCTCTACTACAGAGGCTTCTTCTTTTACTTCTTCCACAGCCTCTTCTTCCTTAACCGTTTCCTCAACAGGTAATTTCTCTTTTTCCTCTGCAACCGGCTTTTCTTCAACAGTTGCTTTTACTTTAATCGGCGCAGTTTTTACAGGTGCCGCCGCCTCTGCCATGGCAACATCATCCCAAATACTTCTGGATTTTGACACATGAATTTCCGCTTCGGGAATTACCACTTCTGCAACAACCGGTACTGTTACTTCCACAGGACTTACATCCATTGTTTCTACTGCTTGAACAGGTTCTTCAGACACAGCAGGTGTAACTTCTTCTACCGTTTCCTGTACAACTGCCTGTTCTTTCTTCGATGCACGACGAATCGGTCTTCTGACCGGTGGTGTAGGAACAGTCTGCACACTGGCCGTAATTTCTTCTTCTTTCTTTTCTGTAACGGCTGTGTCTGCCTGTGCTCCCAAACCTGTTTCTCCGGACGGTGCATTAACATTTTGTTCTTTTACGGGAGGAACCGGAGTTGCGGTTGCAGTTGTTTTTTTCTCGCTTTCTGCTACCTTACCTTCTTCCTTACCTGCCTTCTCTTCGTGATATTCCTGTTCGGTATTAACATTCCAAATATTGGACTTATCTTTTTCACCGCTCAAAATATTCTTTACTGTTTCAAAAGAAGTAATCATGGAATGATCCATGTTATTATATCTGTGCTGTCCATTGCGTCCAACACAGTATAAGTTTTCAAAACCATCCAAATATGTACGTACTTCATCAAAACGCGAATAACTGTCAAAATAAGCAGGGTATGCCTTCTTTACCGCAACCTTGTGGAAATCCAGTACTTTAGTGCTTTCTGATAAGATACCCATCTGTACCAATTCCTTGGTTGCAAGCTCAACCCATTCTTCATCCGTCATATTCCAGTAGCGATCACCCTCGTTACAGAAATACTCCAAACCAAGCCATACCGTTTTCTCAGGATTTTGTAAAAGGTAAGGGGACCAGTTGTTAAATATCTGAATGCGTCCCATTTTAACACCGGTATCCTGAACGTAAATCCATGTATCCGGAATTACATTTCCTAAAGTTCTCATGTATGTTGTATTGTTGATCCTAAGCTTAGGTACCAGAAGTCCTACCGTTACAAAATCACGATAAGGTAATCTGCGGGCTATCTCTGTTACATTAGGCGGAACATTATTCATTCCGATAATCAAATCTTTTATGGGCATAGAGGATATTACAATGTCTGCCTTTTCTTCAATAGTAATGCCATCCACTGCACAAGTTACACTTTCAACCTTATTTCCATCGGTGTTGATACGGATAACCTGACAATTCATATGAATGGAACCGCCCATTTTTTCAAATTCTTCCGCCGCAACTTCCCAAAGCTGACCGGGACCTAACTTAGGATATTTAAACGCACTGATTAAAGATGTATTCACATCTTTACTCTCTTTATGAAAAACTTTGCGCGTAGCATCCTTAACAATTTCCGTAATGGAAAGACCCTTGGTTCTTTGTGCTCCCCATGAAGGATCAATTTCTCTGGGATGACGACCCCAAAGTTTCTCCGTATATCCTTCAAAAAACATAGAATACAACTTCTTACCGAATTGGTTAATGTAAAAATTCTCCAAGGTACTTTCCGGTTTCTTGGCAACCAGACTTCCCAGATAACTGAAACCGGCCTGCATGGTTGTTCCAAATCCCATATTCTTAATCGTATCCGCATTCATCCGTACCGGATACTCAAAAAACTTTCTGTTATAATAAATATGTGAAATACGGTTACGATTCAACATAACCCTGTCAACTCTTGCAGGATCAGGCCCATCCTTCACCAAAGGAACATCTCTGTTTAACTTATCGTCATCATAAGCAGGGGCACCCTGCATAGGCATAATTTCTTCCCACCAGTCGTTCACTTCCTGCGATTTTGAGAAGAAACGGTGTCCGCCGATATCCATACGGTGTCCATTATATACTTCCGTTCTCGATATACCGCCAATATACGGAGATTCTTCTAAAATGGTCACTTCATATTCTTTTGACTGTTTTAAAAGTTCGTATCCCGCTGTAATACCTGCCGGTCCTGCTCCGATAATGATTACTTTCTTCATGATAATTTAATGCTCCTTTCTATACCCCTGATACCCTCTATTCCTTATCCGTAGACTTGCCTTTTTTCTCGCGCTTTGCTTCTTCTTTCTCCCGTTTTTGTTCTTCCTTTTCGCGACGAAGCTGTTCTTCTTTTTCACGCTTTAATGCTTCTTCTTTATGGGTCTGCTTTTCACTGACTTCATCCAAAAGCCGTTCAATCAACATCTTCTTAACAAAAACATCATAACTCAGAAAACAAATGTAAGAAAACAATCTCAAGTATTCGGCATCTTCATCCGGCACATCACTAAACGTCTGTTGCGCTACTTCGTACGTATTTCGTAAATCGGCTTCCAGTTTCTCCATTTCCGAAGCTCCGGTTTTCAATATTTCCTCGTATATATCAGCTACCTTCAATGCATTATCCGATGCAAAATGTTGCTCCGTAATTGGTTTTAAAAGCGTTTCTATATCGCTGATGGTAAGAAAACTTTTAAAATAATATATAAAAATCAGAACCATCATATGTTCCCTGGAATATTTCTTCTTAACAGGCGGCGGTAACAAATCATTCTTGGCATAATTGTTAATCATGGTTTTGGTTAAGATATTTTCTTCCGCATCACCCTTACGGACACTGCTTCTGAGTTTCTCATCCATAAATGTAGTTACCTGGTCCATGTATAAGTCAATATTCGGGATATCGTTGGCTCTGATTTTCATGACATCCTGCATCTTATCTATGATTTCATTTAAGATTTCTTCGGTATTCATTTTCATTATATTTCCGCCCCTCTTATCGCATCGTATAGATACTCCATTTAATTATATAGTAATTAAAACTACTTGTAAAGTACAGATAATGACACTATATTGATGTTTTATGCATTTTGCACAATTTGTGCTTAGTGCAGTTTTATTTTTTTACTACTGAAGAAAAAGAATCACAAAAGTATGCAATTTTCTCTTTACTGTATCACTTTAATATGGTAAAATATCGTTAACGTAAAGCGTAAAAGTTTTAAAGTGTAAAATCATCTTAATTACATATCAAAAAAGGGGTACGAAAAATGAACAAGAAATTAAAAACAGAAGCTGTAGACCAGCTGTTTGATGCAATATTATGCTTAGAAAGCAAGGAAGAATGTTACAATTTTTTTGAAGACTTATGTACCGTAAACGAACTGCTTTCTCTCTCTCAGAGACTTGCAGTTGCCACCATGCTGCGTGACGGCAAAACATATATGGATATTGCAGAAAAAACCGGTGCTTCCACTGCTACCATCAGCAGGGTAAATCGTTCTTTAAACTATGGTTGCGACGGATATGAGCTGATTTTTGAAAGAATGAAAAAATCAGACAACTAGTTGACATAACTTATATTGGACAAATAAAAGAAAAGAGACTTCGCAAAGAAGTCTCTTTTTTGTAACATCATTCTGCTGTCGTTTAAAACGCTCTCTAACCACGAATCTCCATTAAATCCATCGGGTTTACATAATCTCCATTTTCTAGAATCTGGAAGGAGAATTTTGCATTATTGCTTGTTACTTCAAACAACAATGTACCACGTAACACCTCATCGCCAACCTTCACCTTCGGTGTTCCGCTAAAAAGATATACGGATACATATCCGTTTCCGTGATCTATCATCACATAGGTTCCTTCTGCCAGTTCTTCTACTGATTGCACTACTCCGGCACCTGCCGCCACAATCAATGTATCCTTTTTCACTCCAAATACTACGGTAGGAATCTCCTGCTCTACAATATTGGTTTCAATTCCATCAACATTCTCATCCTCAACACCGGTTTCTTCCACAGCCGCTGTTTCATGTTCAAGACCGGTTCCTTCCACCTCCGTTGCTACAATAACAGGTTCAGACTCGATGGTAATCACTTTACCGCTTACAGGGAGTCCCGAAGGCACTTTCTTCTGTGCTTCTGCCTCCTCTTCTTCAATACGCACAGCAAGCTGATTACTGAGAAGCGTTACCTTTTCACTCAACTCTTTTTTCTCTAAATCAAACTGTGTCTGCATTTCTGCTTTTTCATTCTGTAATGCCTTATTTTCATTCGATAGATTTATGGTGCATATAAACATTCCGACAACGCATATGAGCATTACCCCGATGCAAATCATAAGAATACGAATGACTTGTTTTTCAGTTAGTTTCTTCTTTTCTTTTTCCATGGTAAACCCCGTTTCTTCTTTAGCCGCTTATACATTTTACCAGCCACTCGTCTATTCTATCATAGAATATTCATTTTGTCTTTATCTTTTCGCATCACTCCCATGATAGGCGATTCGAATGATATCATCAATGCTTGCTTCCTCAATGGAAACATCCTTAATTTCCCGCGTCGAAGAAATCTCTTCTATGAGCTGGGCGGCCGTAATATCGGCCTTGCGAAACCTATATTTTGCAATATTGCCCTCATGATAAAACAGCTCTGCTTTGTTATGATTGAGTGCTTCCCCATCGTAAAATTCCACCACCAGTGTTTTAAACGGTGCAATTCGCTCGGTTACCTCCTGTAAAGGTCCGTCCTCCATCAATTCTCCATTGTTGATAATAATCAGGCGCTCACACAATTCCTGAATATCACCTAAATCGTGGGTGGTTAAAATAACTGTAGTTCCTTTTACCCGGTTAATCTCCTTGATAAATTTACGAATGGCATATTTACCGTCTACATCCAAACCAATCGTAGGCTCATCCAAAAACAATACCGAAGGCGAATGCAACATGGCTGCTACCAAATCCCCTCGCATACGCTGTCCTAATGACAGCTGGCGCACGGGAATATCAATAATTTCATTTATTCCTAAAATTTCATCCATTACTCTTAAATTCTCTTTATAGCGTTCATCGGGTATTTGATAAATGCGTTTCAACAATTCAAAACTTTCTCCGAGACGCAAATCCCAGTTTAGCTGGGTACGCTGGCCAAATACCACGCCCAGGTCCATTACCACTTCTTTGCGTTTCTTTGCCACATCCTTACCGTTTACCAATACCTGTCCGCTTGTAGGATTTAAAATACCCGACATCATTTTAACCGTTGTACTTTTACCGGCGCCGTTGGGACCTATAAAGGCAACAATTTCACCCTTTTCAATGGCAAAACTTAAGTCTTTTACCGCATGAACCACGGTTTTCTCGCGTACAAACAGATTCTTGATTGCGCCACCCAGGCCTTTGCCTTTTTTATTTACTTTATA
>CAZYVY010000005.1:0-84684 GCA_964651555.1 uncultured Lachnospiraceae bacterium
CTTCATCGTCCATCTTGGTCAGCATATAGTTGGTAGTACCGTTTAAAATACCTGTAATGCCGTCAATTTTTTCCGGAGTCAATGAAGCGTTCAAGGGACGGATAATGGGAATACCACCACCAACACTTGCTTCGAATAAGTAGTTGCAATTATTTTCTTTTGCAATCTGAATCAACTCAGGACCGTGATTTGCAACCAATTCCTTATTGGATGTACATACACTCTTACCTGCCAAAAGTGCTTTTTTCGAGAAGGTATATGCAGGTTCTACACCACCCATGGTCTCACAAATAATCTTGATCTCCGGGTCATTTAAAATAATGTCGTAGTCATGTACCACATACTTTTCCATGGGATCCCCGGGGAAATCTCTTAAATCCAATATGTATTTTACGGCAATGCCTACGCCTGCCTTCTTACTTACCTCATTCTGGTTTTTGTTGATGACCTCAACAACACCGCTTCCTACTGTACCGTATCCTAATACCGCTACCTGAATCATGTCATTTCCTCCTGCTTTCCTTCTATCATTTTATTGTAAAAGGCTTTGCAATCATGCATGCCTCTTTATCGTCTGTCTTATTTCTTTCTTAGTCTGTTAATCCTTGTCGCTTTTTCTACTCCTTAGCAACAATTTTTACATATTTAACGCCGGACCTGCTTTCGATTGTCTGAACCATCTCGCCGACGTTGCGGGTTGACGGCAATATCTGTAAACTGATACTTAACGATGCCATATTATTAATGGGAATACTTTGATGTATCGTCAAAACATTGGCGCCGAAATCTGCAATAATTTTTAATACATCGGATAAAATTCCCGGCTCATCCTCCATCTCACAGGTGAAGGTAAGGGTTTTACCTTCTGTACTGTCATGAAAAGGAAAGATATCATCTTTGTATTTATAAAAAGAACTGCGGCTAATGCCGGTTCTGTCCACCGCTTCCTGAATGGTGGATGCCTTACCGGTTCGTAAAAGTGCCTGTGTTTCCACAACTTTTAGTAAAACTTCCGGCAGTGCTTTCTTTTTTACAACGAAATAACCACTGTTTTCGCTCATTTCCCCGCCTCCGCGCGATACAAAGACATCTTTTACATCCATTCTTGCCGCACATTTGTCTTTCTACGGTGGATTTTTCAGCTCCATGTCTTTCTCTCGCAAACATTTGTCTTCCAGCGAGGGATATTGTAACATGAGTAAAGGGCTTTTGCAAGCCCTTTTCCTAAGAATTATTCTGTTTCTTCCATATTTACAACCAATACCGACATCATATGTAAATATTCTTCCACCTCTTTTTTATAATTTTCTTCCGAAAACGAATCTTCCTCATATTCTTCCCGCAAGAACCCGTCTAAAGTAAGTCCCAAAGTTCTTGCCAAAATACTCATAGACACTTCATCCCTAAAATTATCGGTATTTACCTGTTCGTACGCTTTAAGCCTTGCCTTCCGATAGGCATCCTTATATTCGCCCAATACAGTCAACGCCTCTTCATCCTGCTCCCTCTCCATGGAAGACAAAAACAAAGGTATGTACGGGTATGATTTTCGAACAGACATCTTTGTCTTTTCTACTGCCAATGTGGTTTCAAAATAGTCTTCCGGATGACGGTTTGACATTGCCGCCAGTTCCATATTCATATACTTTACTGCATAATCCGCAACAAAAGAATACAAGCCCAGCTTATTTCCGAAATAGTGAAACCATAAGCCCTTGCTGACACCTGCTTCTTTTACCATGTCATCTGTACTCGCTCTTTTATATCCGTTACGTGCAAACACTTTCATCGCACCGTTTATCATTCGATCCTGCTTTTCTTTTTTTAATTCAAAAAACTTCTCGTTCATTTTCTGAAACCTCCCCCTTAAAAGTAATTGACTTATTGGGTCTATTCATCAGCATACCACAGCTTTACGGTCAATTCAATGTGAAAATTTTATTTTTTCCGTATATGTGCTTAATTTGCTTATTTGCATTTGAAACAGACTCAATACAGTGTAAATATTTACACAGTACGATTATTTTTCATTGCAAATAAGCAAAATTAAACACTTTAAATGGTTTTTTTGTGTTTTTTTGCATATTCTCTTTTCATTTTCCCAAAATAGTATTAAAATAGGATTATAAAATTTTATGTTATGCTTAGGGTTGAAAGGAGTATTATTGACATGAAAAAACAGACCAAAGGATTTTTACTTGGTATTGGTGTAGCAGCAGCTGCTGCCGGAGCATATTACGCATACAAGAACAAAGAAAAATTTGTAAAGACAGAAGAAGTGGTTAATCCCGACGGAACCACAGAAATCAAACGTACTTATGTACCTCTCGATATGGAAAATGCGAAAACAAAAGTAAGCGAAGCTTATAAAAAAACTGTAGATAAAGCCAAAGAAACTTGGGAAAAAGTTGAAGATAAAATTGAAGAAATGAAAGAAAGCAAGAAGGATGTTGTAGAAATCGTAGAAGACGCAGTTGAAGTTGCTGAAACCGCAGTAGAAGAAACTGTTGACGCTGTGGAAGAAGTTGTAGAAGAGGCTAAGACAGAATAAATTTATATTTCTCATAAAATAAAACCGGACAATTAGTCCGGTTTTTATTATTTGTCACTTTATCCCAATTACTTTTTATTTTCATTTATTTCAGCCAAATTAGTCTCACTGCAAATTCTTTTTTTCCATAATGTCCTTCTTCAACACTTCTTTCAATACTCTGGTCTTCTCTTTGATACGATTGTTCGCCATAGGTTTCATCAATATTTCTCCAATCAATTTAGCACTCACTTCCAGATGTCCCAAACGATGTGCTAAAGCCGCCAGCAAATAATCATAGGTTAATTCATCCATACCGCAAATCGGGAATAATTCCTTCTGCCTTGCAGAAACCAATCCATCATATGCCTTATGTAAAAATGCCTCTTCTTCTTTCTGACACCTTTTCCGTTCCTCTTCTTCCGTTTCCGGCAGATGCTCAGCTTTCCCGCGATACAACCATGCAGTTTTTAGGCATACATATGCTTTTTCGCTATCCTTGCTTCCTTTGATAACAGCAGATAAAAGTGCTAACTTGCCACGCTCAATGGCTTCTTCATAAGAATAAATTTTACATTTTTCTTCTCGCTTTTTATAGGTTTTACTAATGCTCTCTTTAATCTTTTTAATCTGCATGGAAGTCAAGGGGGCAAAATATCGATTAAGAACTGCATAGCCGCAACAAGGGCATGCTACCACATCATATTTTACAATATCCACATTCTGATGCACCGGACGCAAGTCCATGTCGGTACTGATAAGCTTTGCTTTGTTGGACTTCATGGTTTTACTTTTGAAACTTTTATCACAAACCGGACAGGTGTATGTCTTGTCAAAAATATACTCTGCTTCCAGCTCTTCCGGTGTTTTGACTATCTCAGTCTTTTTCGTTTTTTCCTGCTCATTCTTTGTGGTATCATCACCATAAATATCCAAATTGTCTAACCCTTGAATTCCCAAACTTTCCAATCCTGAAAATAAATCCACAATATTACCCCATTCCATAGTTGTTGAAAAATGCAGTTCCGGTAAATGTTCCCAAAACTGCATTTTGCTGTTTCTTATTATACCATACTACAATTAATTGTTCTTAGGCAATACGAAAGAACTCTTAAGCGATACAATTCTGTTAAATACAGGTGCGCTTTCCGTAGAATCCTTGTAATCCACACAGAAGAAACCGTTTCTTACAAACTGAAAGCTCTCATAAGCCTTTGCTTCTTTCAATGCAGGTTCCAAATAAGCTATAATCACAGTCTTGGAGTTCGGATTTACGTTAATGCTTCCGTCTTCCTCGTTATATACACCCTTTTCTTCATCAATGATATTTTCAAAGAGACGAACTTCTGCCTGAATTGCAGTAGATGCATTCACCCAATGAATTGTTCCTTTTACCTTACGTGCATTAAAGCCGGAGCCTGACTTTGTCTCAGGATCATAGGTACAATGCACTTCTATGACCTTTCCACTTTCATCTTTTACACAACCGGTACAGGTTACAAAATATGCATTCATCAGACGAACTTCATTACCGGGAAACAACCTAAAATATTTTTTAGGAGGCTCCTCCATAAAGTCTTCTCTTTCAATCCAGAGTTCCTTGCCAAAAGGTACCTGTCTGCTACCCAATTCTTCATTTTCCAAATTATTAGGCGCATCCAGCATTTCAATTTTACCATCTTCCCAGTTATCAATGACAAGCTTAACAGGATCAAGCACCGCCATCATACGGGGACGCTTTAATTTTAAATCCTCACGGATGCAATATTCAAGCATTGCCATATCTGCGGTTGACTGTGCCTTAGAAACACCACAAAGTTCTACGAACTTCTTAATGGATTCCGGTGTATAACCTCTTCTTCTAAGTGCTGCTACCGATACCAGACGGGGATCATCCCAACCATCTGCAATACCATCTTCTACCAGCTTCTTAATATATCTTTTACCCGTAACAACATTCTTTAAATAAAGTTTTGCAAATTCAATCTGCTTGGGAGGATGAGGGTATTCCAACTCTGTTACTACCCAATCATACAAGGGTCTGTGATCCTCAAATTCCAATGTACAGATGGAATGTGTAATGCCCTCAACCGCATCCTCAATCGGATGTGCAAAATCATACATAGGATAAATGCACCATGTATCGCCTGTACGGTGATGTGTCATATGTGCCACACGATAAATAACAGGATCTCTCATGTTCATGTTAGGAGATGACATATCAATTCTTGCCCGAAGAACTTTTTCACCATCCTTATACATACCATTCTTCATGTTTTCAAACAGCTCTAAATTTTCTTCCACACTTCTGTTTGCATAAGGATCTTCCTTGCCCGGTTCAGTTAACGTTCCTCTGTATTCCCTGATTTCCTCCGCTGTCAAATCAGACACATAAGCTTTGCCCTTCTTAATCAGTTTCACGGCAGCCTCGTACATCTGCCCAAAATAGTCAGATGCAAAAAATAATCTGTCATCCCACTTCGCACCAAGCCACTTAATATCCTCTAACTGGGAATTTACAAACTCTACCTTTTCCTTGGTAGGATTGGTGTCGTCAAAACGCATGTTAAACAAACCGTTATACTTCTCAGCCAAACCATAATTTAAAAGAATACTCTTGGCATGTCCAATATGCAAATATCCATTGGGTTCAGGTGGAAAACGTGTATGCACGGTATCATAAACACCTTCCTCCAGATCCTTGTCTATAATCTGCTCAATAAAATGACGAGAAACAATTTCCTTTTCCTCTTTCTCAACATTTTCCAGCATTTCATTCTTCTCCATAACTCAAACTCCATTCTAAAAAGCCTATAAAACTCGCCTTTTTTTCTCATTCTCAACATTTCCATAATATCACAATCCCCTAAAATAATAAAGACTTCCCTCAAAATATTTTTCAACCTATATTTGCAACTTTTCAAGCCTGCTTTTGCATACACTAAGAAAATCCGCATTTATGAAGTCGAAAACAGCCCCTACTTGTCAATGAAACAATTGGTGAGTTTAGAAAAGGCAGTGGCAATCAAACATCGTAAAAAGAAACATATAGCAATTTGTTGAAACGTACAATCGCAAGAGGATTATAAAAAGTCCCTTCCCCGCTACCGCCTCAAAAAGCTTTGAAAAGTTACATATATAGGTGGGATATGCCTTGCGTGTTGGGCGAAAATGAAGTATAATTTTAAGTGGTATAGCGATTAGAAAAAAGACAGCTAAGGGGGACAAAATATGAGACTTATTACACGTTCAGATTTTGATGGTCTGGCTTGTGGTGCTCTGTTGAAGGAAGCAGGCATCATTGATTCCTGGAAGTTTGCACATCCGAAGGATTTGCAGGACGGTTTGGTAGAGGTTACAGAGAATGACTGTCTGGCAAATGTACCTTATGTTGAGGGTTGCGGTTTATGGTTTGACCACCATTCCAGTGAACATGAAAGAAATGAATTGGCAGGTAAGTATAAGGGCGAAAGCCGTATTACGCCTTCCTGTGCCCGTATTATTTATGATTATTACGGTGGCAAAGAACGTTTCTCACATTTTGACGATATGATGGAAGCGGTTGATAAGGTTGACTCCGGTAACCTTACCATTGATGATATTCAGAATCCCAAAGGATGGGTATTGATCGGATTCTTAATGGATCCCCGTACAGGTTTGGGACGTTGGCGCGAATTTACCATTTCCAATTATCAGTTAATGGAAAAACTGATTGAAGCATGCCGTACCATGACTACGGAAGAAATCCTTGCACTTCCCGATGTAAAAGAGCGTATAGAAGTGTATTTTGAACAGACAGATAAGTTTAAAGAAATGGTAACTGCACATACCAAAGTGATCGGCGATTTAATTATTTCCGACTTGCGAGGTGTAGACCCTATTTATTCAGGAAACCGTTTTATGATTTACAGCATGTACCCTGAACAGAATATTTCCATATGGATTGTAAACGGCAAGGGTGGCAAAGGTTGCTCCTGTGCAGTAGGTTACAGTATTTTAAACAGAACATCTAATGTAAATGTTGGAAGTCTTATGTTAAAATACGGTGGCGGTGGCCACAAAGCAGTAGGTACCTGCCAGTTTGCAGATGATGTGATGGATGAGAATATCAAATTATTGATTGACGACATTGTTAATTACAAAGAATAATTTATACATAAACTTTTATTCTACTATGTAAATCCCGTACCCTATGGTGCGGGATTTCAATTTTTAGTAAACACCAACATTTTAATATACATTTGACAATGGCATAAACAACCCTACTACCGCTTTGGCTATCATGGCTAAAGCAAAATATGTCAAAGCCAGTACTGAATTTCCTAAAACCCAAAATTGAAGTCCAAAAATTTGAAATATCAGAAGCACAATACCTACAATAGCAAAAATGCTACCGAGTAGTGCTATCGGATGCATTGGATCCCGTAATACATACCCCATCGTATTGGTCAGGTAAAAAATAAGTCCCAAAACGCCCAAAGTGATGGCCGCAGATCTGGTTCCGTGAATAAACAGTACATCCATATTGGTTACACCAATCCAAAAAACAGCCAGTGCTACTATAATTTCTAATATAGAACTTACTCTTTTACTCATAAAAAGTTCCTCCTCCCGAAAAATAAAAAACATCTACGTATAGTATTTGCACTCTCATCCGAAATATGATTTTTAACCCCCGAAAATTATATCCATTTTATTTTATAATGAACTTTTTCTATCAACTTTATACATATTTTTATTTGTAAAAGCATTGCAATAAATCTCCCTGCATACAATAAAGCGATGATTCTTTTTTGGGAGAATTTTACATGAGTGGTTTTTCCGGCTTTTACCAAACCCAATCTTCTTTTTTAAACAATTATGACTACCATTATTCTCTTTTGGATAAAATGCGACGCACCCAGCTTCACAGAGGTGATGATAAAGACGCAATGCTACTGACAACCCATTGCGGACTTGCACATAATCATTTTAACCGCACCAATACAAAAGATTCCGTATTTAAACCCTTTACACGAAAAATGTACGGCAGAACCTTCTATATTGCCTTTGCCGGTGAACTGTATAATATGGAAAGTTTAAAAAAAGCTTTGGCAAACTTTGATTTTTCATTTGAAACTGATATGGAAGAAGAAATAATTCTCTATGGCTTCTTACATTACGGCACAGAATTTTTCAAACAGTTGGATGGTGTATTTTCATTTGCACTTTTAGAAGATGATGACAGACGTCTCTACCTTGTCCGGGATGGTTTTGGTTGTAAACCACTCTTTTATGCCCACATAAACGAAACCGTAATTTTTGCAACCGAGATAAAAGCAATTCTTGCACACCCTTATGTAAAACCGATCCTCGGAAAAAAAGGATTAAATGAAATTTTTTCCTTAGGGCCCGCAAGAAGTTTAGGTAATGGTGTATTTGAAAACATATACGAAGTAAAACCCGGCGAATGGATTTGCACTTCTCCCTACGGTTTATATAAGGAAACCTACTGGCGTATGAAAGCAACTCCCCACGAAGATTCTTATGAAAAAACGGTAAAAAAAACAGCGCAATTGGTGACAGATGCCGTAAAAAAACAAAGTAATCATAATAACAATATAGGCTCCCTTTTATCCGGCGGTGTAGATTCCAGTGTCGTTACTGCCATAGGCTCTAAATTTATCAAGGATTCCGGTGTAGACTTTAAAACCTTTTCTTTTGATTTTAAGGATAATAAACAATACTTTCAGTCTAATTCTTTCCAGCCTTCCTTAGATCGTCCCTACGTGGATATTATGGTAAATACATTAAATACTAATCATGTGTATCTGGAATGCACACAGGAAACTTTGTTTGATGGATTGAAAGCTTCTGTCCGCGCTCATGATTTGCCCTCCATGGCAGATGTTGATTCCTCCCTTTTATATTTCTGCAGGCAGGTCAAAAAAGAAACAGATATCGTTTTAACAGGAGAATGTGCTGATGAAGTCTTTGGCGGATATCCCTGGTTTCATCGGGAAGACTTACTTTCTCTGGACACCTTCCCCTGGACACCCACACTAAAGCCTCGTACCAATCTCTTAAAGGCTGACTTTGTCGAGACACTTCACATGAATGACTATGTACAAAATGCATATTATAAAACCTTACAGGAAATAGAATATCTCCCTTCTGAAAGTGAAGACAGCAAAGCCAAGCGCCGCAACGGTTATTTAAGTCTTTACTGGTTTATGGTGACACTTTTGAATCGTATGGAACGTTGCAGTGCCCAGGCAGATTTAACCGCAAGAGTTCCTTTTGCAGACCGCACTCTGGCCGAATATATATATAATGCACCTTGGGATATGAAACTTCGCAATGGTATAGTAAAAAATCTTTTACGTGAAAGTTTTCGCGACATTGTTCCTGACGAAGTACTCTTCCGAAAAAAATCGCCTTATCCGAAAACATACCATCCGGCTTATGAAAAACTGCTTCAGGATTATTTGCGCGAAATTATTACAGATTCTGCAAGTCCACTTTGCAACTTTGTTGAAAAAGACGCAGTTCTCAGTTTCATTGACGAAAAAAAAGATTTAGGTACCCCTTGGTATGGTCAATTGATGGCGGGACCTCAAATGTTAGCATATCTGATTCAAATTGATTTTTGGATGAAAGAATATGACATTCAGATTATCCTTTAATTTTATTTTACCGACCGGAAATCTCCGGTCGGTATTTTTTAT
The DNA here is from genome assembly GCA_964651555.1 of uncultured Lachnospiraceae bacterium. Classification (GTDB taxonomy): domain Bacteria; phylum Bacillota; class Clostridia; order Lachnospirales; family Lachnospiraceae; genus UBA3766. The sequence goes on from CAZYVY010000005.1 coordinate 9,238, forward strand.
TATAATCCCTGCATAGGCAATATTCCTGCATCCTGTAAAAGCATTTTTAATTTTACATTTTCTTCTTCTGCTGTTTCTGCCCGTTGAAGCATTTCTTCCAATTCTTTCCTCGCTCTAAGTTCCGCCCGACGTTCCCCTTCCTTTATTCCTTCCTTTATTCCTTCCTTTATTCCTTCTTTTTTTCCTTCTTCTCGTCCTTCTCTTATGCCAATACGTCGTCCTTCTCTTCTTGCATCCATAAATTCCGCTCCAAATGCCATATAATCACTCCTCCACTTCTCACTAAATTTTACCGTTGTTACTTTTTTGTCAATTTCATTCACAAAAGAATTATTACCTTTTACACCTCCCATATAACGTAAGAACGCTTTGATATCCTCATCCAAGTCATCGTCTTCAAAATGAGTAGTCCTACACAAAAAAATTCTGTTTGTCCCATCCCGTAATTCCAACTCCCGGTTTTTTTCATCAAAGTATCTAAATCTAGTCAAAGAAATATCTTGTCCAAACACATCATAATCGCAAATAAATATTACGAAACTCTGTGGCAATTTATCATAATCATCTCCACGTTCTAAATAGTTAATATCTAACACCGCCTGATAATATCTGCTACGTTTTGGCAAGTCAATCTCTCGATAAGTCTGCATTTCAATATCATATATGGTTTCATTTTCATCATCTGCATAAACATCCAACCGAATACCATGTTTATCCGGCATAATTTCCAACATCTTTTCTCTTTCGGGGTAATTAATTCTTTTGATTTTTATTCCTAACAGTTTCTCTAAAAAATGTTTGCACAATCTGGGATCCTGCATTACTTTTCCAAAAATAAAACTGTCAGTAATCGTTAGCTCTTCATAGTTCTTTCTTGACACGTAAGCCCTCCTTCTTTCATTTTGTGAAAGGCCTTAAAGACATATAAGATATGGCATAGATAATTTACAGAAGATATGTTTGTTATATTCTTATTATAAAAGCATTAACCACAAAAACATATGTGCAAAATGACGAAAATAACAACCACCAACATTGAGGTATACAAATAAACTTATCAGCCCTCACAAACACATAAAATTATATTTATTGAAATTTGGTCGACACGACCTTGATATGGGTAAATTTCCCATAATACGAATTGCAGAATTTTCTGCAATAATTGTGTTTTAAATAATAACAAAAATCCCTCTCAGGTGCAAGAGGGATTTTATCTGTTTCAGTCAATCTATCTTGTTATACTCTCTTACCACAGGTTGCACCTGTTTACGGTTTAACGCCGCTTCTATTGTTTCGGGAATTGCTTCCATATGCGCAACCAATGACAAGGGTTTCTTGATGCAATCATCCTGACCAAAAGGTACAAAATATATATTCTTTGTATTCATCAGAAGACCAATATTCTTCAAATTCATTCCAAGTGCATCATTGGTAGACACTGCAATAATCAACGGTTTTTCGTTTCTAAGGTGTGCCTTTGCCGCCATTAACACCGGTGTATCCGTTATTCCCGCTGCAAGTTTTGCCATGGTATTTCCCGTACAGGGTGCAATTACCATAACATCCAGATATCCTTTAGGACCGATAGGCTCTGCTTCCTGAATAGTAAAAATCCCCTGGCGTCCTGTAATTTCCTGCACTTTCGCAATAAATTCCCTTGATTTCCAAAAACGACTATCCATTTCCGAAACATTTTTTGAAAAGATCGGATAAATATCAGCCCCTGCATCATTTAATCCGCGTATTACTTCCAATATTCGTGTAAAAGTACAAAATGACCCCGTCAAGGCAAACCCGATTTTCATATCCTTAAAATCCATACTACTCCTTCCGTTACAAATCCGCCAATTTATTAAAATATTATTTCTTTATATCCTTTCGTTTCTTTTATTATCTTCTCTATCTTCTGCGCCAAAAGTTCACCGGATGTTTTTGGGGCATATCGTCCCGGTAGTGAGCCACATAATTTTGCTCTAATTCCCTTTTTACTACAGTAATCAAAATCAGTACCTCCCGGCTTGCTGGCAATATCAATAATGCAACAATAACGATTTAAACAGTCAATCCAGTCTCTGGTAATACATAAGGATGGTACTGTATTGAATATATAGTGAAACCTTTCCAAACTTTTTACATCTCCGAATTCCAGAATTTCATGACCAAATGTCCATGCCCTTGATCTTGCTTCGTCACTTCTTGCCATAACCGTAACTCTTGCCGACATTCCTTTTAATTTGTTTGCCAACACCTCTGCACATCGTCCATACCCCAAAACTAAGACTTCCTGCCCATGCAGTATTTCATTACTCATATAGATTGCTTCTGCAATAGCTCCTTCCGCTGTTGCCACTGCATTTTGGACAGCAATATCATCCATCTTCATAAAATCATAGACCACTGCACCTTTTTCTTCCAAATTCTGTTTAAAGTCTGCCGGAAACACGCCACCAAAAATCAACTGGCCTTTTTCTGTAATTTCCAGCACTTCTTTTAGTGTTACCTTACGCTGTCCTTCCGTGGCTTTTACCGTAAAACGATCCATACTGACCGGAATAGGCAACAAAATAATATCTGCTTTTTTATCTTTCAATCGGTCAACCTGCTCCGGATGTATTATTTCAATGCCTTTTCTCTCTAAGCGGTATGCCAAGTACTTTTCTCTGCTGTCACCACCAATCAGATACGCATTCATCGTTTCCTCCACATAAAAAAAGTCGTGCAATCATACTTTTAAAGTATGCTGCACGACTTGGGCATGTTAAGATTATTTCAAAAATGAACACATCAGCACAAACAAAATGCCGCTACTTATCATGTGTTGTAGTACATGAGTTTGTGTAATATACTTCCACAAGTGTTAATCCTTTCGCAGGTGCCAGTGCTCCTGCGTTAGCACGCTCCTTGCCTGCCAGAACATCTTTCACACTTTCCGGTGTTCTTTTACCTTCTCCCACTTCAATTAATGTTCCGGTTAAAATACGTACCATATGGTAAAGGAATCCGTCACCGGTATAATCAAATACCAGTTCTTCCGCTGTTTCTTTTATTTTGATATCAATGGTCCGCACGGTAGATTTCTTAGTACGATGATTAGAGGTAAACGCTTTAAAATCATGTTTCCCGCTAAGTAACTCTGCCGCTTTTCCCATAGCTTCCACATCAAGAGAATCCACTTGTACATGAACATATTTTCTACTGAATACATCCGGCACAGGTGCTGTTCTCAACCTATACTGATAGTGTTTACCCTTAGCATTCAATCTTGCATGAAAGCGGTCATCCACCTCTTCAATATCCACTACCGCAATATCTTCCGGAAGATACAGATTCAGATAATCCATAATCTCCTTAAGACTTTTATCCGTTTTCATTTTAACATTGGCAATCTGTCCTTTTGCATGCACACCCGCATCAGTACGTCCTGCACCATTGATTTCCACTGTTTTACCACACATCTTCGATAAAATTGCTTCAATTTTACCCTGAATGGTATTGTCCGTCGAGATTTGGCGTTGCCAGCCTTGAAAACGGGTCCCCTCATATTGAATTGTAATCTTATAGTTCTTCATTGAGATAGCCATCTAACACCTCATACACCTGTTCCAAACCGTTTTTATTTAATGAGGAAAAAGGTATTATCATCGTTCCCGGTCTGACTTTTAAGCCGACACGTATAGCTTTCACATGCTTATCAATCTGTCCCCGGCTGATTTTATCAGACTTAGTCGCAATAATAATCGGTTCAAAACCATTGTGGACAATCCACTCATACATATCCTTATCGTTTGCCGAAGGGTCATGACGGATATCGATCAAGAGAAATACCGCCTTTAATTGCTGAGAGCGGCGCAGATACTTCTCGATCATCTTGCCCCACTTCGCTTTTGTTTCCTGGGAAACCTTGGCATAACCATATCCGGGCAAGTCAACCAAATACAACTCTCCATTTATATTATAAAAATTAATGGTTTGTGTTTTCCCGGGCTGTGAACTGGTTCTTGCATAAGATTTACGATTCATGATTGCATTGATTAACGAAGACTTTCCTACATTACTTTTACCTGCAAAAGCAAATTCAGGCAAAGTATTTTCCGGTAGTTTACTTGTAATACCGATTACTGTCTCCAAATTAACGCTTTTTATTTTCACCGTTCTTCTTTCCTTTCTCAATACCTCTTATAAAAGCAGTCTTTAGTACATCTTCCATGGTTTCTGCGTATACCACTTCCATATCTTCCGTAATCTCATCTTCCAATCTTACCACATCCCGTTCATTTTCTTTGGGCACAATCACCTTAGTGATTCCCGCCATCTTTGCGGCAAGAATCTTTTCCTTTACTCCACCAATGGGTAAAACGCGACCACGCAACGTAATTTCACCGGTCATTGCAAGATTCGCATACACCGGAATCTCTGTAATTGCAGATAACACTGCCGTTGCCATGGTGATACCAGCAGAAGGTCCATCTTTAGGCACTGCTCCTTCCGGAATATGAATATGAATATCTTTTTTCTTAAAATAGTCTGCACTGATCTTATAGTCTCCTGCCACGGAGCGGATATAACTGATTCCTGCGGCAGCCGACTCCTTCATAACATCACCCAGACGTCCTGTTAATTCCACTACACCTTTACCGGGCATAATATTGACCTCAATCTGGAGAGTGTCACCACCAACAGCAGTCCATGCAAGTCCACGGACAATACCTACCTCATCCTTTTCATTTTTAACATCAGGACGATATTTAGGCTTGCCCAAATACTGTTCCAAATTCTTTTCTGTGATTCGTACAGTTGTTTTTTCACCTTTTACAATCAACTTTGCAACCTTACGACATAACTCACCTATTTTACGCTCTAATTCACGTACTCCGGCTTCTCTTGTATATAATAGAATTAAATCGGTTAATCCCTGTGGTGTAATACTGATATTCTTTCTTGTTAAACCGTTATTTTTTATAGCCCTGCCCCATAAATGCTCTTTCGCAATGTGAAACTTTTCTTGGACAGTATAGCTGTTAAGTTCAATAATTTCCATACGATCCAACAAAGGACGCGGGATGTCCGATACAGAGTTTGCCGTTGCAAGGAATAACACATTGGATAAATCCAAAGGAATCTCTACATAATGGTCACGAAACGCCTGATTCTGTTTTGCATCCAAAACTTCTAAAAGTGCCGAAGAAGGGTCTCCTTTATAGTCATTGCTTAATTTATCAATTTCATCCAAAAGGATAAGCGGATTATTTACTCCCGCATTTTTTAAAGCCACTGCGATACGTCCCGGCATTGCCCCAACATAAGTTCTTCTGTGTCCGCGTATTTCGGCTTCGTCCCTGACTCCGCCAAGACAAATTCTTACATACTCTTTTTCGAGAGATTCCGCTACTGAACGGGCTATGGAAGTTTTCCCTGTACCCGGCGGCCCTACCAGACAGATAATAGGACTTTCCCCTTCGTATGTCAGCGTACGGACAGCCAGGAATTCCAAAATCCTTTCTTTCACCTGGGCAAGACCGTAATGATCACGATTCATAATCTTTTCAGCACGATATATATCTGCATTATCCTTGGAGGATTTGTTCCATGGCAGCTCTAATAAAGTTTCTATATAGGCTCTTTGTACCGCACTTTCGGAACTGCTTCCGTTTACGCTCTTAAAACGGTTAATTTCTTTTAGAATCTTTTCTTTTACACTTTCATCAGCATCCAGTTTCTCTAAACCTTCCGCAAAACTGTCCGCATCCGATACTGTATCATCTTCACCCAATTCTTTTTTAATCATATGCATCTGCTCACGAAGCATATAATCTTTTTGATGCTTATTTACCTGTTGTTTTAATTTACCGTTTAAATCCTGGCGAATACGAAGAATATTTACTTCTTCGCCTAACTTTTCAAGTAATACTTCATACAGCTTTTCTTCTTCATATGCTTCCAAAAATTCCTGACGTATCTGATAAGAAAAAGGAAGATGATTTATACATACCTGCAACAATTCCGATACATTCATGGATTCTGTTGCGGTAATTGGTACAATTTTAGGCACGTTAGGCTGATATAGCAGATATTCCTGAATAAGCTCTTTTAACATACGAGCCCTTGCCTCTTTCTCTGCTCTCTCCCAACTTCCGATCTGTAAAAACTGTACTTCCACTTCTGCTAAAAGATATTTTTCCTGTTCTTCATCAAAAGACAAAAGTCGGCCTCTGGATTCTCCCTGCACTAACACACGAATGATTTTATTGGTCAAGGTTACCACCTGTTTTACACTAACAATACAGCCCATAGAATACAATTCTTCCACCCCGGGTTCATCTGTATCAATTTGCCGCTGGGTTACCAAAAACAGCCTGTTTCCCCCCTTGGTGGCTCTCTCCAATGCCGTAATCGACTTCTTTCTATTCAAATCAATATGTGCCACCATTCCCGGCAAAACGGTCATTCCACGCAAGGGAATTGCCGGCATCCAATCTGTCATTTCAAAATTGCCTGTATCATTTATACGATTCATATAGCAAATACGCCACCTTTCTTAGCTTCGTTCTTCATCATTGAAAGGATAAGGAAAAAATGATTCTAAGGAAGGCACTTTCACTACTCCACATGAATTATCTTTTCCTTATCCGCTCAATTTCAAAAAACGCCGCCAAGAATGGCGGCGCTTCCAATTACTATTTTTTCTTCACAGTTTTTTTCTTAGAATCTTCCAACTCAATGTGTTTTTCAATAGGTGAACTTTCTCCAAGAACAGCTTCCTTGGTTACAATACACTCTGTCATTGTCTCATCGGAAGGAATGCGGAACATCAAATCCATCATCGTCTTCTCCATAATGGAGCGAAGACCACGGGCTCCTGTTTTTCGCTCATGTGCCTCTTTGGCAATTTCACGAATAGCCTCCTCTTCAAATTCCAACTGAACGTTATCCAATTCAAATAACGCCTTATACTGCTTCACTAGCGCGTTTTTAGGCTCTGTCATAATGCGGATCAACGCAGCCTCATCCAGTCCCTCTAATGAAACATTGATAGGTACACGACCGATAAATTCCGGAATCAAACCGAATTTCACAAGATCCTGAGGAGTTACTTCCTTGAGAAGTTCGCTCAACTCCTTATCGGAATGTTGAGATATTGTAGAATTAAAACCGATTGATTTACGATTCAAACGCTTTTCAATAATTTTCTCTAAGCCATCAAAAGCACCACCGCAAATAAACAAAATATTGCCGGTATCAATCTGAATTAAATCCTGATGAGGATGTTTTCTCCCACCCTGAGGTGGTACGGATGCAACGGTACCTTCAATAATTTTCAAAAGTGCCTGCTGCACACCCTCGCCGGATACATCCCTGGTAATGGAAACATTTTCACTCTTCTTGGTTATCTTATCAATTTCATCAATATAAATAATACCATATTGAGCGCGTTCCACATCATAATCTGCTGCCTGAATCAATTTCAACAGAATATTCTCTACGTCTTCGCCTACATAACCTGCTTCTGTCAATGTCGTTGCATCTGCAATAGCAAACGGTACGTTAATAATTTTAGCAAGTGTCTGCGCAAGATAGGTTTTACCGGAACCGGTAGGTCCTATCATAATAATATTGCTCTTCTGTAATTCAACACCCAAATCCTTTGGTGCCATAATTCTTTTATAGTGATTATACACCGCAACAGAAAGTACCTTTTTGGCCTCTTCCTGTCCTATTACATAATCATCCAAGAATTTCTTAATCTCAAGCGGTTTCAGAAGATTGAAATCAAAATCCGCGGCTTCGCAATCGTACGCTTCCGCTTCTTCCGTCACAATATCATTGCATATTTCAACGCATTCGTCACAAATATAAATTCCCGAAGGACCTGCGACCATCTTATGAACCTGATCCTGAGATTTACCACAGAAAGAACATCTTATTTTGTCGTCTGAATGCTTTCCTGCCATTCTACGCCTCCAAATTTATACTTTTAGATTACTTTAACGCTTCCTGCTCATTTCTCGAAGTGATTACACAGTCGATTAATCCGTATTCTTTTGCTTCTTCTGCCGTCTTCCAGTTGTCACGTTCAGTATCTGCTGCAACCACATCCAAAGGCTGACCTGTATTCTCCGAAAGTATCTTATTCAAGCGCTCTTTCGTCTGTAAAATATGCTTTGCCGCAATTTCAATTTCGGTAGCCTGCCCCTGAGCACCCCCAAGTGGCTGGTGAATCATAATTTCTGCATTGGGGAGCGCATATCTCTTACCTTTGGTTCCTCCGGCAAGTAAAAATGCTCCCATGGATGCTGCCATACCGATACAAATTGTGGAAACATCACACTTAATGTACTGCATAGTATCATAAATTGCCCAACCGGCAGTTACCGAACCACCGGGGCTGTTAATATAAAGCTGAATGTCCTTGTCCGGATCTTCCGCTTCCAAAAAGAGAAGCTGCGCCACAACAAGTCCCGCTGTCACTTCATTTACTTCTTCTCCAAGGAAGATAATACGATCTTTTAAAAGTCTGGAATAAATATCATAGGATCTTTCTCCACGGCTTGTCTGTTCGACTACATAAGGTACTAAGCTCATTTGAATTCCTCCTGTTTTTAGATTTCATTCTCAGTTACTTCACTGAATTATTTTTCTTTTGCATTTGCAACAACGAATTCAACAGCTTTCTGAATAGCCATATCCTTCTTCATTTCAACTGCTCTTTCATCATCCATGATTTCTTTAATCTGCTCAACTTCCATCTTGTAAGCTTCTGCCATCTTAGCAAGTTCTTCTTCATATTCCGCATCACTTACTTCAATCTTTTCAGCTTCAACAACTGCTTCCAGTACAAGTCTTGACTGAATTCTCTTTTCTGCCTGAGGCTTAACCTGTTCCATCATTGCCGCAGGAGTTACACCGGTAAACTGTGTATATTGTTCCATACTAAGTCCCTGCATAGCAAGTCTCTGAGCAAACTCGTCAACCATCTGTCTTTGCTGTGTGGAAATCATTGCTTCGGGAATTTCCATTTCAGCATCTGCGATAATTGCTTCTACAACAGCTTCTTCTTTTGCATTTTTAGCGTCAGCTTCCTTCTTTTCTTCCAGATTCTTCTTAACGCTTTCTTTGTACTCAGCAAATGTATCATATGCACTTACTTCTTCTGCAAATTCATCATCAAGATCAGGTAACTGGTTTTCCTTGATTTCCTTGATGGTAACCTTGAACAATGCGGGCTTACCCTTTAATTCTTCTGCATGGTAATCTTCAGGGAAAGTAACATTTACTTCTACTTCTTCATTGATTGACTTACCGATTAACTGCTCTTCGAAATTGTCAATAAAAGAGTGAGAACCAATGGTAAGAGGATAGTTTTCACCCTTGCCGCCTTCAAATGCTTCGCCATCAACAAAACCTTCAAAATCAATAACCGTTGTATCTCCATCCTGAACAGGTCTGTCTTCTACGGATACGGTTCTTGCACTGTTCTTTCTTTCAGTCTCAATTGCTTCGTTTACTTCTTCTTCAGTAACTTCTACTGCAATCTTGTCAATCTTGATTCCTTTATATTTTCCTAATTTTACTTCAGGCTTCAGTGCCACTTCTGCGGTAAAAATAAAAGGCTTTCCTGCTTCAATCTGTGTTACTTCAATCTTCGGTGCAGATACGATTTCTTCTTCGCATTCATCATATACCTTTTCATATGCTTCAGGAATCACTTCATTTGCTGCATCTTCAAAGAACACTTCCTTACCGTACATCTTTTCAATCATCTGACGGGGCACTTTACCCTTGCGAAATCCGGGAACTTCAATTTTTCCTTTGTTTTTCTGATATGCTGCTTCTACTGCTTTTTCAAAATCTTCTACTGAAACTTCAATAGTAAGCTTTGCCATATTCTTGTCTAATTTTTCAATTGTAAAACTCATTTTTTGTTTCCTCCTTTATGTATCGCCATGAGCGCACAAATCTTTTCTTTTTGTTCTTTTTAAGTGATTAAGGCACAAAATCCCACACTTACAGTCATTTTACGATTATAGCACAAATTATACTAAAAGAAAAGCACAAAATTGATATTCACACATCCGTCAAAAATTTCCAACATAATTCTTTTCCCTCTGGTCATACTAACACCAAGATAAGCAATAGCTTATCGAAAGAAACTAAGATAAAATTTGGAGGAAAACACTATGTCAAAAAACAATAGTAATTCAAGTACAACAGCAAAAACACACAAAGCAGCTTTAGACCGTTTTAAAACTGAAGTAGCAAGCGAATTAGGTATCACATTAAAAGATGGCTACAATGGTGACCTTACTTCTAAGGAAGCCGGTTCCATCGGTGGTGAAATGGTTCGTAGAATGATTCAGCGTCAGGAAGAATCTATGCAGTAGTCAACGCTTGCCCTATCTTTTAGGATAGACCGATTGCGTGAAATTTATGTGTAGAAACATTATTCTGACCAAATTAGACTGCACCCGGGGTTCTACATAGAACCATGTGTGCAGAAAAGAAAATGCACTTAAGCGTATGAAAATACCCTTGGGTGCATTTTTTTATCTGTTTATCCGTAAACATATAAATCACATTGCTTTTTTGAACAGAACCGGTTATAATAAGATATAGATTACAAAAAAACGTTACTTTTAAGGAATCATGAACAGAAAGGATGTGTGTTTATGGATATTGCCGCATTATCCACCGTAATGGCGCAGAATGAACTGGGAACACAAATTGGAATTGCTGTTTTGGACAAATCCATGGAAACTGCTGAAATTGCAGGTGCACAAGTTGTTCAAATGATTGACAGTGCCGCAATGCAACGTTCCGTAACGCCTTATCTTGGTGGAAATATAGATATCTCTGTTTAGTAACTACACGAAACAGTTAAGACCTGCTCTTTGGAGCAGGTCTCTCTTTTTTATCCCCGGATAATTTTATCCGCCAAATCATTACTTACTTCTTCGCCCAGTAAAACTTCTACAATCTTCAGTCCGAACTGTACCGCACATCCCATGCCTCTGGATGTTATGATTTTACCATCCATGCAAACCGGATCCATAGATACATTGGCACCTTTTAACTCTTTTTCAAAACCGGGATAGCAACATGCTGTTTTGCCTTCCAGCATACCCTTGTGCCCCAAAATACTGGGTGCTGCACAAATAGCAGCCAACAGCTTATCCTGTTCATAAAAGGCATCGACTTGCGACATTAAAATCTCATTAGATTCCAAATTCAGAGTTCCGGGCATTCCTCCCGGTAAAATAAGCATATCGTATTCACTAAAATTCAACTGGTTAATCATTTTATCTGTTTCCACAATAATATTATGGGAACCAATCGCTCTCTTCTCTCCTGTAATGGAAACCATATCAATATCTACATGGACACGTCTCAATAAATCCACTACAGTCAATGCCTCAATTTCTTCAAAGCCCGTCGCCAGAAAAATTGCAACTTTCATCATCCTTATACTCCTTTCTTTTGTGCGGAATCACTTCCATAGCCATTAATAAAAAATCTGTGCAATAGGAGATTCCGGCGAAAGAATTAATGTCTTATCTTCTCCCCTTAATGCTTCCTTTGCCGCATCTAAACTTCTAACATAGGCATAAAATTCTGCCTTACTCGGATCCGAATAAGCATCGGAAAGAATTTTCATATATTCAGCTTCGCCTTCGGCTCTTATAATTTCCGCATCCTTCTCCGCTTCAGAAAGCATAATAGCAACTTCCTTATCAGTCTGGTTCATGATTTTTTGCGCTTCTGCCTGTCCTTGTGCAATATGGGTGGCCGCAATATTATCACGTTCCGAAATCATTCTCTCATAAACTGCCTCTTTGTTATCATTGGGCAAATCCAGTTTAATGGTCTCCACTTCGAGGATAGCAATTCCATACTGTTCCATGGAATCACCAATGTTGCTAATTATTGCTTCCTGCAATAAATCACTTCTTCCCGAGATAATCTGCTCCTGTGTCATGCTGCTGATTACGCTTTTCGTTGCATTGTAGACAACGGTATCTATTCTGCTCTCTGCATTGCCTATGGAAGAATTTAAAGTCTGTGAAAACTTCAACGCATCGGTAATTTCCCATAAAACATAGCAGTCACATATCATTGTTTTCTTATCTCCGGTAATCACGTCTGAAGGTGCCAAATCATATAACAATATTTCTTTAGGCAGGGTATAAACCGATTCTACAAAAGGAATTTTAAAACTCAGTCCCGCTTCATCAATAATGCGGTCTACCTTACCGAACTGTTTAATCAATGTATATTCATTTTCTTGTGTTACAACCGCAGAAGAACTGAAGGTAACAACAAGTACAAATAAAACAACTACAAGAATCGTAATTCCTACTCCTTTTTTCATTCTGCTACCTCCTTATCCCTCTGATTCCACTGTATTGTTTGTTGTTCCACCGGTTATGCTTCCAAACAAAGGATTTACAGGAACAACTGTCTGTGTCTGTCCGTTACCGCTTTCAATCACAACCGTCAAATTCGGCAACACTTCTTCCATTGTTTCATAGAACATGCGCTCCTGAGTTAACTCAGGATACTTTACATACTCTTCATACATAGCATTAAAACGTGCCACCTGAGCTGTTGCTTCATTAATCCGCTCCGTTTTATCTGCTTCTGCCTCTTGAAGAATCTTATCTGCTTCCGCCTGGGCAGCCGGAATTTGCTCATTTCGGTATTTATTTGCATTATTTACTGCCGTTTCGCTTTCCTGTTTTGCGGTTTCTACCGCCTTAAATGCCTGCATAACCTCATCGGTAGGAGGTTCTGCATCCTGTATGGTAATATTCACCAACTGAATTCCCAAGTCACGTTCTTCCAGCTTCTGTATAATCATTTCTTTGATTTGAGCCTGAATCTCATTCTTACCTGTGGTCAGGACATCATCTACTTCATAGCTACCAATCACATTACGAATGCAGGATTGTGAAATTTTCTTAAGAATTTCAACCGGTTCCTCGGATTCATAAAGTGCTTTTACCGGATCAGATACCCTGTATTCCACAAAGAAATCTACGTTAACAAAATTATAATCCGCTGTAATCATAAGCGATTCATCTTCATTACTCGTGTTGCCATCCGTTGTATAACCGATTGCAAATCCCTGAATGGTAGTATTGACTTTTTTCACCTGTTGTATAAACGGAATTTTAAAATGTAAACCCGCACTGGTAACTGCCTGCGGCTTTCCGAATGTTACCAAAACAGCCTGCTCCTGTTCCCTTATTGTATAGGCACTTTGTGAAACCAATATAACCACAGCAACAATTAAGATAATGACTGCAATTATTTTTCCTAACCCTTTAGGTGTTTCCTTATTGCTCTTCTTCTTTTTACTTTTTGATTTTCCGTTACTGGAAAACTGCTCATAAACGTTTTCTTCCATAATTTTGTTACCTCCTATTGATTTTCATTCACATAAATCTGTATGCGACTCTGGATAATATCCGCCGCCTGTTCCGCCGTTTTCTGTCCGGCAAAGAACGGTGACGCTTCTTCAATAATGATATCAATAATGGATGAATCATAATAATATATTTCATCTACCGAAAGAACGTATTCTTTGATTTCCTCTGCACGTTCTGCAGTCAAAGGATTGATAATAATTTCTTGGTTATCAATCCAATAGATATCATCATATTCTACCTTATTTCCATTATCATCGATCCAGTAGGGTCTCTGTTGTGCCTTCAGGAAAACATCATCCATCGCATCCAGATTAACGGGAATACCGTAACCGATGTCTTTCTGTGCATCATAAGTATAGAACTGTCTCATAAACGCCCATGCCGCATCCGGATTATCACAATCCGCCGAAATTGCCATTTGTGTATAGGGGTATATCACACCGGTAATACCCTGTGTGCCGGGAAAACCTACAAATGCCAATTTTTCACCGAAAGTCCCCTGCTCCGTATATGCAATATAGTTCATGGAACCCACATTGGTGTACTGAAGCAATGCCTTGTTTTCGCGGAAAATATACTGGTAATCTTCCCAATATGAATCATCCATGTTCTCCCAGTCTATTTCCTCGGGATACTCTTTGGCATATTCAAGCAACTCATAAAATGCAGGTGTGTTAAATTCACACTTTCCGGTTTCCAAATCAAGAAATTCTGCATAATTCATTTCCATGGCATAACGGATAATATCGTCTCTGGTAACTTCCGTAAACGCTTTGATATTACCATTCTGTGCTTCTATCTGCTTTAACTCACTTAACGTAAGCGTTTGTCCGTTTGGTACTAATGACTCTTTCATCAGCATTGTTGATACCATATAACTTGCAGTCAGAATATAGGTATCTTCACCCTTAGATCCCAGTGCCAATATGTTCGGAGCCATATCTTCTTTTGAAATATCGGGATCTTTCTCAATATAAGAATTTAAATTCAGCAATACACCCTTTTCCATAAAACTGTCAAGCGGCATACTACTGTCAATTACAATAATATCCGGTGCATTTGATGTAAGAATATCATTACTGAACACCTTCATGCCCGCATTCCAATCCGACTCATTATTATACTGATAATATTCAATCAGACGGATACGATACTGGTCACTGGTTTTGTTAAATGCAATAACCTTACTCTGTATTTCATAATCCGTATATACCATACCCAGGGTAATAATGGTTTTCTCTTCCACTTCCTCCGGAGGTACCTTTTCCAAGAAGGATATTTGTGCTTCCCAGCTATCAGGGCTGTTAATCAACGCAACAATATGTGTATCATCTACCGGCACAAAATAATTAAAATAACTATAGTCAATGTCTGAATCCACATAATTCAATATCATTACATTCTCTTTGGTATCCATGTCATATACATAAATACCCTTATCGTTACTGTAATATATATCATGTCCGGTCCCGGTTCTTACACCACCCGGAAATTCTTCCGGCACTTCTGTTTTTTCACCTAACCGCCCCTGCAAAACATCAACCATATAGATATTTTGTTCATACACATCCATACCTTCCGTATAGGTATATATGTAAGGAATTCCTTCATCCGTAACAAACAAATCGGAAATCCACTGATTTTCGTTTACTTCAATCATGGCCGTCTGCTGTAAAGACGAATTAAAAATACTGATAATGTATTCGGAGGAAACCAGGAAATTGCCCTCACTATCCATAACAATATCATTAATGCCATACCAATTCACAATTTCCTCATCCATCGGCAACACTTCTCTGCTAAGAAGGGTTCCGTCTGCAGAATATGTATTCACATAGTAATACTGCCTGTAGATGTAATTATCCGGGTCACTATAGTCCTCTTCTCCATACTCAGAAATAATAACATAATTTCCAAGGTTGGAGTCCAGAAGAACTTTAACACTGTATTCATCCTGAGGTAATGTAATGGTTGTGGTAGTCAGATCCGTTGTGCCAAATTCAGCCCTGCCGAAATTTAAACTCATGTTAAAATGATATTCTTCTTCAGTATAATCAATTTCGGGCTCAACCATCATGTCATCATCAATAAGGATAGCTACGTCGTCTGCCGTATAGGGAACAATTTCTTCCTCGACATACACATCAGAAGCATTGTCTTCATATTCAGACCATACAACAATTACTTCATTACCGAAAACGAGCACATCATCAAACCATTCTGCATCCGGATCCAAAAGCGCAACCTCTTTAAAAACCGCTTCTTTTGCTGCTTCCGGATCTAATGCCTGAGCTATTGCTTCACCGGAGTCACCTTTCCCCGAACATGCCACCAAGGATGTTGCCAGCAATACCACCACAGACAGACATACAATTCTTTTCCATAATCCTTTCATTATTCTTCTCCTTTTACCTTTTTACACTATGAATAACATTTCTTTCGTATCTGCTATCCCTTCTTTTTCAAGTTACGGCATTTCTTACACACGAATTCCCACACATCCACAACATTTTTTATTGTAGGTTTATGGTTAAGTGCAAAAATCATAATCCAAATCACCCAGTAAATCAAGAATATCCCTGTCAGAACAACCTGCCAGAATGCAATTTCCATCAGTTTTTCTTCTTTTACCCTGGCAATATTTTCCCAAAAAGGTAATACAATATCATCGGTTTTCATACTGCGCGAAGCTCGCTCTTTCCAGATATTATATAATGAAATATAAGAAAAACGATTAGAATTTTCAACCATTTTCACACTTTCTTCAACACTTGAATTAATTTCCATTACAATATCCATTGCAAATCCATCAACGGGATTCGGAATAACAGCTTCATAGCAGGATATATTACACGCCGCAAGACTATACAATGCAGAATAAGACATATAAATCGTAGTATCTTTACTTCCTGCCAAGGTTTCCAATTCTCCCTGCGCTCTTTCATACACACCGGCAACACGATAGGGAAGTCCTCCTATGGTTACCGTTTTCCCTGCAATTTCATTGGAACCGAACAATTGCCATGCAGCTTCCTCATCCAATAAAACAGAATCCTGCATAATATCATTACCGGAAAAATACATACCGCTGACCAATTTTACAGGATGGAACATGAAAAAATCTCCCCCTATACCGATAGCATTGGCTTCTATGGACTTTTTATCGCTTTGAATGACTATGGCACCTTCCGCTGAATATGCATCAATATATAATCTGGCATTTTCGGTATTCGGTTCTATTGCCTGCTCCAGAAGCTTTTTCTCCAAATTATACCGTAGCC
This sequence comes from uncultured Lachnospiraceae bacterium, assembly GCA_964651555.1. Lineage (GTDB taxonomy): Bacteria > Bacillota > Clostridia > Lachnospirales > Lachnospiraceae > UBA3766. The sequence goes on from CAZYVY010000005.1 coordinate 25,943, forward strand.
GGGCAATACTCTGGTCTGTCATGTATGCATCTGTTGCATAAAAACAACTGATTTGTGCCACATCATCTTTCTCGGACCACCGTTTTGCCATTAACTGGTCAGGCAGAGAATTTTTACCGCTATGCAATATGCAGCCCATAATAAAAATCGCAACCAGCATCATTGCGGATACAATACATGCAATAAAATGGTATAATTTCATTCCTGTAAAGCGTTCTTTCCCTTTAAAAAACACTTTTTTAATCATCAATTCATCTCCTCAGTCAAGCGTACCTGGTCTCCGGATTGGATAGGTTTGGTGGATGTAGTAATAACATATTCATAACCGTACAATCCACCTGTAATGGCACTCTGGGTATCATCACTGGCTACCACTTCCACATCTACTCTCTGCGCTACATAACGATTACCAAACGGTGCAAATTTAGATTCCACAATCAAAATAAACTTACCATTATTATCCTCACGGATTGCACTGTTGGGAACAACTAAATCATAATTCGCACTTCGTTGCCCGATTGACACATTCAAAGACTGTCCCGGTACTAGCGAAGCACCATTCAACTGAATTTCAAGAATTTTATTCTGTCCCGGATTTTCTTTATCATTCCGTATTGCAACAAGTGTAGCTGTAACATCATCATAATACCACGCATTTTGGAGTTCCACCGGATCCCCCACTTTTACCGTTGCGGCCTGCTTGTTTGTCACCGACAGTGTCATGGTATATCCTTTACCGTCAATCTGAATTACCGCCACAGGCTCACCTGCCATTATGGTTTCCCCTGCCACATAAGAAAGGCTTGTCACCGTACCGGATACCGGAGCTACAATGGTTGCCCCGATTGCATTGGCTTCCAATTCCGCAATTTCAGCCTTTTTATCTACTATTGCCTGATATGCATTGGCAATATCCATTTTTGCAATAATATCCGTAAGCATTTCTTCTTTTTCAGCAATGGCATTCTCTAAATTAATTTTGGCCGCCGCCAGATTATTGTCAGAAGTCACCTTTTCACGGCTCAATGCTGCAATCTGATCTGTAATTTCAGTACTTCCGGTCTTCTGCTGCAAAACAATTCTTGCATTTTCAACAGCAGCCGTCAGCTGTGCCACATTATCCTGTGCCTGATATAAGACAGATGCCGCATTGATTTTTTTCTGGTCCGTATCCGGCAAATCTTTTACGGCATCATATGCATTCTGTGCCTGTGTCAGTGCCGCATTACCATTGTTTAAGTTTACTTCTGCCTGCGCAAGTGCATTGCTCTCTTTTGATACATCCACATTAGTAGAAGAAAGTGTATCAATACGAGCCTGCAACGAATTTGAATTTGCCTGATGCACATTTACTGTGTTTTCCAACTCTGCAATCTTTGTATCTGCTGCTTCCAGGCGCGCCTGGCTTTGGGAAAGCGATTCAACATTTCCCAGCTCTATCTCGCCAACCTCGGCTCTGGTAAGCCCACCGCTTAATACCGCTTTGTCATACGCCAGTTCCAAAGAAGCCAGTTCCGCCTTAGCCGCGGAAAGTTCTGCACTTTCTTTATCTTCCAGATAATATAAGACATCTCCCTTTTCTACATAAGCTTCAGCTTTTACCGCAACCGATTGAATCACTCTGGATTCATCCACCACTACACTGTAAGGGTCTACCGCTTCAACAACACCGCTTCCCCGAATCTGCGCTGAAACAGAGCCGCTCATCACATACTGGGTTGCTACCTGAGGCAGGGAATAATTCATAATCGTATTGGAAAAAAATGTCAAAATAAGCATGATAGTCAAAAAGATAATTGCTATATTTTTAATCCATTCTCTCTTTTTGCTTCCCTTTTGTTCATTTTCTGTCATCGCCATCTCTTTACTCCTCCGTTATCCTTTTACTCCACCCTGATAGGTAATACCCTCTACCAGATAATCTTCCCCGTATAAAAACACCAGCAAGCTGGGTATCATGTATATGGTGGCCACCGCAAAAGCAAGACCAATTTCTCCCGCATTAATCTTTGACAAAAAGATTGATAACGGGTGTAAATCCGCATTTGTCAATAAAATCAGCGGCTGTTCCACCATATTCCAAAAATCTATAAAAATAAGTATCGCCACCGAATACAGGGCACCTTTGCACAATGGCAAACAAATAAACTTAAAAATCTGCCATTCGCCCGCCCCGTCAACTCTTGCAGCCTCAATTATCGATGTCGGAATTCTCTTCATATATTTCGTTAATAAATATACCGCAAAGGGTGAAAAAATGCCCGGCAACCAAATTGCCCACCTTGTATCAATCAATTCCAGCCAGTCCGCCACCAGAAAGTTTGGAACGAGTGTAACCTGATAGGGCATCAACGTCACGATAATGTATAAAAAGAAAATTATTTCTTTTAATCTGCCCTTAAACCGCATAAACGCATAGGATGCCAGCATTGCCACAATCAACTGGAACACTACAATTACTACCGTATAAATCACAGAGTTCCAAAACTTAAACAGATATTCCGGACTTTTTAAAAGTACCGTTATGTACTGACTGAACGTAACCATATCCGGAATAAATTTTAGATTTACGGTTTCCGAAACAAACACCTTACCGCCACTGTCCGTCGTCGCAAATATTTTACCGTAATTCGCCGAAATTTCCGACTGACTCATAAAAGAATTGGTAATCGTCAATACTGTCGGCAACAGAAACAGTATGGCGAATATGGTTGCGATTGTAGTCAAAAGCACTGTTCTCACAACTTTTTTTATTTTTTTCCAACGCTTTTTTTCACCTGAATATTTACCGAATCTTCCCATAATCTGTTCCTATTCTTCCATGTCCCTACCAAAATGATTTTCTGCAATGTATAAGGCACCAATAATAACCACCATAACTGCCGCCATAATGATTGCCGCTGATGAAAGTTTCTGATAATCCAACGAACGGAATGTGTTATTCATGAAGTGTTGCAAAGTATACAAACTGTCGTAAGGGTAATCCCCGGTCAGTAAATACACCTCTCTAAACACCTTAAATGAACTGATGAGCGACATAATGGTTACAAATAAAATCGTCGGGGACAAATATCTGATTTTAATATGCCAGAACATCTTCCATGCTGAATTGCTCTCAAGCAATGCCACCTCCATGGATTCTCTGGGAATCGTTCCCAAAGCTGCCAGAAATAAAATCATGTTATATCCCAGATTTTTCCACAAAAACAATAACAATACCACCAGCGGGGCCCAGTCAGATTTAAACCAGTCAATCCGTCCGCCACCAAACCACTCTATCACCACATTAATGACACCATTGTAATTAAAAAGTACCTGAAATACTAAAATAATCGACGCAATCGGTACCATCATGGGACTTAAGTAAATAGAGCGAAACTTACTCGCAAAAGGAATTCGCTCATCCAGCAAAAATGCCATTAAAAGCGAAATAATCACTGCTAACGGAACCGCTACCAGTGAAAATTTAAGGGTATTCCAAGCAGCCAGTTGAAAGGCCTGGTTTTGGAATACATTGATAAAATTGTCAAGAAAAACAAAGCGCTTGCTGAAGGGGTTATCTACAAGTGCATAAAAGATTACCACAAGGAAGGGTATTGCATAAAATACCGATACTCCGCCAAGACTGGGTGCTAAAAATGCACCCAGTTTGGCTCTTGTTTTCCATATTCTTTTTGTTGCTTTTTTACGGGGCGCGGAAGCCTGTTTCACTTTCGCTTCCGAAGTCTTCTTCTTCATGACTTCCCCTCCGTTTCTTTTTACTTCTTCATTCCGGGCAGAATATTTCATCTGCCCGAAAACACTTTTTATATTAATATCTATTCCGCTATCGGATATTACATATTTTCTTTCAGGTAAATAGAAACACGGCTCTGAATAATATCAGCTACCTCATCCACTGTCTTCTGACCTTCAAAATAAGGTTTTATTTCTTCTTCGATAATGGCCGTAATGTCCGTATCATGCGTATTTACTTCATCCGCCTTTTCAAAGATTGCAAGGAATTCTTCCACTTCCTCATCCGTTGCACTAGTAATATTCACCTCTACATCATCCCAACTGTAACCATGCTCACCATCCATATGCTGGGCTTCGTAAATAAAATTGTCCATTCCTGTCTGCGTTACTGGAATGCCCCACCAATATTGACCGGTCTGAGCTTCCGCACTTACAAAGGTTTTTAAGAAATCCCATGCCACATCCTTATATTCACACTGTTCGCTAATGGTAAGGGTGCATCCGTTTGGCATCAGTTTAATACCATCACCTTCATCGCCGTATCCTAACATTGTTACGTCTTCACCGAATACAAATTTCTGGAACTGCCAATCCGACATCTGCCCCATTGTCTGGGTGTAAAAAATCACCTTATCCTCTGCCAACATAGCCGGAAGACTGACACTGTCATCCCAAATCATTTCTGCAGGCTGTTCCTTTGCATAAGCCAAAACTGCCTTAAACTCATCAGTATCAAAATAACACTCACCGGCTTCATAATCCACAAAAGAACACATATTGCTGTATACCATGTGATACATGACTTCTCCCTGGTAATTATACCAGAATAAGTCTACGCCCTCCGGAAGCTGTGCTTCCAACTCCAATAAAAACTCCGGTGTCAGGCTTTCCACGCCCTCTACAAACTTTTCTTTTACCAAGACACCACTAATCATAACCGTAGTAGGTAATACATAAAGGGAACCGTCTACCTCAAAAGCGGTTCTGACATTGGAAAGAATCTCTTCCTTGGTAAAATCACCATCTGCTTCCATCAATGGATAGAGGTCTGTTATAATTCCTTTTGCCGCCCAGTTTCTCCAAGGTGCATTAATGGAACTTACATCAATCATGTCAGGGGCATTACCTGCCACAATATCATTCTGAAGATTGGTAAGGGCTGCCTCATAGTCCCAATCTTCAGTCATATAGTCTACAACCTTAATGCGGTATTCTTCACTGTTACGGTTGAAATTAATTACCGCATCATTCAAATCCTGATTGGTATATATGGTTGCAATGGTTAACTCTGTCTTCTCTGCAATGGTAGAAGGATCCACCGGCTTGGCAATCAATACGCCTTCAGCGTCAGCAGTTCCTCCGTAATCATAATAAGACATCAGATAACTGCCGTCGCTTAACGGGTATACCGACTGAATATCATCAGGATTCACATCTATATCCAAAAGATCCATAATCACGGTAATCTCACCGTTTACCACGTCCGCAGAACAAAGATTATTACCGTTCATATAAAGGACTGTGTCACCATGCCCGGACCATACGGTAGCAGAACCACTGCTTTTATTTGTATTAATGACTGTGCCGATTTTTTTCCCGTCTACATCCACAACCGCAATATCAACACCCGTATTGCCCCAGCAGGATGCAACGATTTTGCCGCTTTCTGTCATGCAAAGTCCGTCGATTGAGAAATTTCCATTTGCAATCTCACCAATCCTGAGCAGTTCGGAAGAGTAAATCTTAAGCTGCTGTTCCCCACTGCCTATCAGATAGTTACCCTGGCTGTCTTTCATAAAATGCGAGATGTAAAAATCATCCTCCAACTGCAGTTTCGCAGATGCCTCTTCTGAAGAAATCAAAGTACCATCTGCACTGTATTTGTTAATGTACTTTTCACTGGAAAGTAAATTCCACTCATCATCATATTCATCCTTGTATTCAATTACTTCCAGACTACCGTCTTCGTTAAAAAAGGTTGAACTAAAATATCCGCCTTCCGTTGCGCTTTCCAAAACTTCTTCCGTCTTACTTCCATCTGCCGGATTTAAGGTGTACAATTTATATGTAGTGGCATTCTCACCATACTCCACCGACAAAATATGTAATACTCCGTCAATTTCCTTCATATTGCTTATGTCTTTAATTCCCTGCATATCCGAATACTCTGCCACATATGTAAGTCCGGAAACATTGCTTTCATTCTCTCCGTTTCCTTCTGCATTACCATCTTTGCCACATCCGGTCAGACCAATCAACATAACTGCACCAAGCAACAACACCGGCAAACTGCGTTCTCTCATCATCCTGAATAATTTCATTGTCAGCCTCCTTCTTGAAACTGTTACTCATCCAATTTTTGTAGTTCCAGTTTCAGATAATTATGTTCTTTTTTTAGCATACGTAAACTTGCATTGATTTCATCAAGTTCTTGACGCACTTTCGCAGAACGCATCCATCGGTTTTCAATTCCTTTATCCATGGCTTTTTTTATCAACCGCTGATTTTGGGTGTTTTGCAGGATTAATTTATTTAACGCCTTAAAAAATAACACGCCGAAAAATATGCCTAAAATAGGTGTTAAAGAAGCAAACATAACTGCCACGTTGAACTTCCAGTTAAAAAAGCCAAAAAACATATCCAAACCCATCAGGAATATCTGGGACAAAAACAAAATCCCCCAAACAATTGTCGGGACACAGTTCATTCCATTCCCTTCTTCAAAATACTCTATTTCTTTACGTTTCTCCAGCTTATGAATTTCTAATTGGGCAATACGGGACTTTACCTCATGCTCACGCTCAATCATATCCAGTTCTTCCTGCGTCATTTCACGAAAGAGATTCATTCTGCTTACCATCCCATCCTATCTTTCCGGTGTATCTTTTTTGTATCAACCGGTCAAAAACGTACACCGGTTTTTTATACCCACTAATTATACCATTATTCCTATGAAAAATCTTCCCTTTTTATCGTTATTCATAAAAATATTTTCATGCAAACAAAAAAGGGAAAGCAAAAAATTGCTTTCCCTTTATACGTGCGCTAGAGGATTCGAACCCCCGACCTTTTGGTCCGTAGCCAAACGCTCTATCCAGCTGAGCTAAGCACACATCCGTGCGGCATTTCTGCCTTAACACTTTGCCTATTTTACTCTATTCTTTTTTCTTTGTCAAGAGACTTTCTCAAGGTTTTTTATTGAACTTTTTTTAGGCACCCCTCAAAACTACTCTTCCTCATACAAATCTCCAAACACTTCCCTACACAGTTCCTTACAGAACTCGTAAGAAAATCCCGGGTCTTTATAAGACATCTGATTGCTGTCTGCCAGCTCCTGACTATAGTCTTCCAATTTATATGTGGTAATATTCCCCGGTCCGGCTTCAATTTGTGTCACCAGTGGTGTTACACCGTAATCGCCGATAACCACATCACCGTTTTCATCACGGACAAGCTCTACTTCTGCCATGGCACCCACCACTCTCGCACCAATACCGTTACCGCTGTCTGCCGTGGAGTTAATGAAATTACCGATGGAATAATACACCAGCATACGATTGCCGTCTTCATCCTCATACCATTCTACAGGCTGAATTACATGAGGATGGGTTCCGATAATCAAATCAACGCCCCGCTCCAGGAAAAATTCAGACCACATCTTTTGATTATTGGATGCATAGGTCTGATACTCATTGCCCCAATGCAGACATACTACCGTAAAATCAGCTTCTTCCTCAGCCTTGGCAATATCTGCGGACATTTTATCTTCCTCCATCATATCCACCGCATAAGGCATATCGGAAGGCATGGGCATACCGTTCAAGCCGTATGTATAATTCAAAATGGCAATTTTCATATCATCCTGTTCATAAATATATACTTCGTCATATTCTTCCCTTGTTTTATTGGCACCAAGCACTTTAATATCCGGATGATTCTCACTCCAATAATTCAGGCAGTTCATAAGTCCTGCCTTGCCCTTATCCATGGTATGATTTGTTGCATGAAGTACCACATCAAAACCTGCATTATCAATGGCATCTCCCAATTCAAAAGCCGTATTAAACATAGGATAACCCGAATAACCAAGCTCCGCGCCACCAAGAATCACTTCCTGATTCACAATCGCAACATCCGCCGCCTCAATATCTTCTTTTACATGTTCAAAAATATGATCATAATTATAGGTACCATCTTCCATTTTACCACTTTGGGTAACACGAAGGTGCATAAGCATATCGCCAACCATGACAAGCCGCACGGAAGGCTTTACTTCCATCAACAATTCTTCCTCCAGGGTTTTCCACTCCATAGGAGTCTCCACCGCTACCGCATCGCTCTCCGTCATAGGGCTCACTACGCCGGCATACATTGGACGGTTCACAGAATAAAAATAATAAATACCTAAACCTGCCAAAATCGCCAACGAAAAAGCCGCCGTAAAAAGAGGAACCCTCAGTTTTCGTACTTTTCTTTTTTTATGCAATTGTTTCTTTTGATTGCTTTGCATATCCACACGCTCTTTGGTTTCTTACCATCAGGCAAGAATGTCATTTTATAGTTTACATGTTCGTCATCTTATTATAAGTCAGCCAATCTTATTTTTAAAGAATAATTTTTTTAAACCGTAAATCATGTTTAATCGGACATAAAAACTCCGAGAAACCAAACCATTTTCTCGGAGTTATATTTATAATCATTATTGCATTTTTACTTCTCAAAGAACGGCGTTACCTTGTCTGCAATCTTGCCGCCCAAATCAGTTCCAACACCCATAATATCCAGAAGCATACCGCCCAAATGAGGTCTGGCCACTTCTGCCAATCCGTCAAACACATCTTTTTTATCACCGGCATAATCCAAAACAATTAAGTAGCTTTCGTCCTCACCCTGACACATCAGCTGAAGATATGCTTTCTTAACCGATTCCTGTCCTGCCAGATACTTCTTCATGGCGTCTACCATTTCTGCAGGATATTTTACGGGTTCGCCAATATAAACCTCTTCACCTTCTTTAATCTGATGTGTGGAAATACCGGCATCTCTTTTATCTTTCATTCCCTTAATTGCAATTGCCTGATTTTTGCCGAATACCAAATTAGCGCCAAAAGGATCAATGACAAAACCGCCAATATTTTCATCTGCCTCAGATTTTGCAAGCATACCTGCATAATCATCGAAAGTAACAATAATACTCTGAACATTGGCATTTTCACGCCATTTTGCCATTTCTTCAAAAGATGTAAATGCAAGGAAGAAACGCTGTCCCATACCATTTTCAATCATATGAAAACGAAGCTTGGCATCAGGCGGCAATGTAATGTTCGCCATAAAACCATCCGTTTGAGGGGGCGGTGTAATGGACACCGGTGCCAGATACTGCGCCTCAACCATTTTATCCATCATCTTACTCTGATTCTCAGGTGTATTGTTTGCTTTCATCTCTGCAATAGCATCTAAGAGACCTTTGCTGTTTAATACGTTTACATTTCTCATCGTTTATTCCTTTCCGGCTTGTCTTCTTTTAATATTCTCTCAGTACAAGCTCTGTAATTCCCTGATTACTCCCCGGCAAAACCCTTTTCACCTTACCATGTCCATAATACTCATACTCTTCTTTAATCATCTTTTTAATGGCCGTTCCTCCATGAAAACCATGAATCAAACGAATACGGTATACACCCGGACCCGCATCTGCCAATGCCCGGTCAATTTTGTCCTGCGCCTGTGCACAATTTAAATTGTGTAGGTCCAACTCAATAATCGGGGAATTCATTCTTTGCTTCCTTTGCATATTCTGTAAATTTCCGGAACCAAAATACCCAGATAAAAATGATATACTCTCCGGAAACATTTACGCTTACCGAATGAGTATAACATAGATTTGGAAATTCTGCATACCTTTTTCATAAAAGTATCATAATTTAGCGTTTTCTTAAACGCTACGCTCTATCATTTTATCAATAAAACGCCTTCATTCCTTTCGCTCTTACCTTGACAATCCCCTAATATTTTAGGATAATATTCAAGTCTGCGCGATATCAAAAGGTGCAACCTTTTGATATCGCTTACCAATGAACTTACGTGCAATTCACTTCTTGGAAAGATTACCATAGGCAAGTAGTGTGATAGTATTTTGTTTAAACACAGGTAATTGTATGAATATTTTTATTCCATAAGGGACCGTTTTCAACTGTGTCAGCACTTAACGAGTGCAAGTGCAACGCTGCACGAGTTTAGTACTGCTACATCAGTTGAACGAGCGAAAGCGTGTCCCGTTGGAATATAAAATAATTCAGGCAATTACCGTCCTAAAAAAATACCCCCACACTACTGCTCTCCCCAAGAAGTGAATTGCACACAACCTCATCGAAAGGATAAACCATGAGTATTTTAAACGTAGAACATTTATCCCACGGCTTTGGCGACCGCGCCATTTTCCAAGATGTTTCGTTCCGCCTTTTAAAAGGGGAACACATCGGTTTAGTAGGTGCCAACGGCGAAGGTAAATCCACTTTTATGAATATTATTACCGGCAAGCTTATGCCGGACGAAGGCAAGGTAGAATGGTCCAAAAATGTCCAGGTCGGCTACTTGGATCAGCACACCGTTCTGGAAAAAGGTATGACTGTCCGTGACGTATTGGCTTCCGCTTTTGATTCTCTCTTTGCCTGGGAAACCAGAATGAATGAAATCTGTGATTTGCTTGGCACGGCTGATGAAAACGAAATGGACGCCTATATGGAAGAACTGGGTACAATTCAGGATTTATTGGACGCCCACGACTTTTATCTGATTGACTCTAAAGTAGAGGAAGTTGCCGCTGCTTTAGGCCTGACGGAAATCGGTATCGAAAGAGACGTCACTGAATTAAGTGGCGGGCAGCGAACCAAGGTATTGTTGGGTAAGCTTCTACTGTCCATACCTGATATCTTGCTTCTTGATGAGCCTACCAACTATTTGGATGTAAATCATATTGAATGGTTAAAGAGATATTTGATTGATTATGAAAACGCTTTTATCTTAATTTCCCACGATATTCCGTTTTTGAACGAGGTAGTCAATTTGATTTATCACATGGATCATCAGGAACTAAACCGTTATGTGGGCAATTATGACAAATTTATGGAAGTCTACGAAATGAAGCAATCTCAGTTGGAAGCCGCTTACAATAAGCAGCAGAAAGAAATTGCTGATTTAAAAGATTTTGTTGCCAGAAACAAAGCCCGCGTTGCCACACGAAATATGGCAATGTCCCGCCAGAAGAAACTGGATAAAATGGATATCATTGAATTAAATGCCGAACGCCCAAAGCCGGAGTTTCATTTTAAAACCGCAAGAGTTCCCGGCAGATACATTTTCCAGACCAAGGACTTGGTGATTGGCTACGATACGCCCCTTTCTTCCCCTCTCACCTTAGAAATGGAACGTGGTAGTAAAATCGTTCTCTCCGGTGCCAACGGTATCGGTAAATCAACCCTGCTTAAGAGTATCTTAGGCTTGATTCCTTCCTTAAGCGGAAACGTTACCTTAGGTGATTACTTAGAGATTGGCTATTACGAGCAGGAAATGTCCGTAATGCCGGAGACCACCTGTATCGAAGAAATCTGGAACGAATTCCCCGGCTATACTCAGTACGAAGTGCGCTCCGCCCTTGCCAAGTGCGGTCTTACCACCAAACACATCGAAAGCAAGGTAAAAGTATTAAGCGGTGGTGAGCAAAGTAAAGTCCGCCTCTGTAAAATCCTAAACCGTGAAAGCAATATTCTTGTATTAGATGAGCCTACCAATCATTTGGATGTAGATGCTAAAACTGCACTTGCAAAAGCCTTAAAAGAATACAAGGGCAGCATTCTGATGGTTTGCCACGAGCCGGACTTTTACGCAGATTTTGCAACGGCTGTGTGGGACTGTTCAAAGTGGACTACTATGTTATAGGATATTATAATAAGCATACAAAAAGCGCAACCGGCAATACCGGTTGCGCTTTATTTATATCTTCATTAGGGCTTATCTTTTTTACATACGGAATAATGTTGTCTTATCCTTCAATTCCGTTGCAAATACATTCATCTTCTGAGCATTCTGTGCAATGTCATCTACAATTGCTGTTACCTCGGTTACGGAAGCTGATGTTTCCTGTGTAGAAGCCGCATTCTCTTCTGCGATTGCAGTTAAGCTCTGAACTATATCAATTACATTTGCTCTTGCATCATCCAAACGGATAGTCTTTTCTTCAATCGCTTCAACACCCTTGATAGAAGCATCGATACCTGCTTTTACCTGGCTGAACGCTTCGCCTGCACGCTCCACCTTTTCACTCTGTGCACCCATGATTTCTTTTACTTCATCCATAGTTGCAACTGCCTTCTCAGAATCTTCCATAAGTTCATTGATAATCTGAGCAATTTCCTTAGTAGATGTATTTGACTGTTCTGCCAGTTTCTGAATCTGTGCTGCTACAACTGCGAAACCACGGCCCTGCTCTCCTGCTCTTGCTGCTTCGATGGAAGCATTAAGTGAAAGAAGGTTAGTTTCTTCTGCAATACCTGTAATAATCTTAGTAACCTCGCTAATACGCAATGCAGATTCATTGGTTGTATGGGTCTGTTCATAAATAACATCAATTGCTTTCTTGGTCTGTCCATTGATTTCTTCCAGTTCATCCAAGGTCTGGGTAGCTACATCACCTGCTGCCTGCATTTCTTCTGCATGTGCAAGTAAGGTTTCCACTTCTTCTCTGGTCTGTTCTACCATTTCACCCATAATAATAACATTCTCTGTTGCTCTCTGGGTTTCGGAAGCCTGTGAAGTTGCACCTTCTGAAATTTCGGAAACTGCCATATCTACCTGACCGATAGCTTTTGCGGTCTGGTCTGTCTGTTCGTCAATCTGCTGTGCTGCTGACTGCACTGCATCACCTTTTTCCATGATAGCACCGATTACTTCCTTCATCTGACCGCGCAAATTAAGAACCGCACGCATCAACTTACCGATTTCATCTTTACGCTTTAAAGATCTACGATCCACATCTGCATTCAAATTACCATTGGCAAGTTCATCCAAAGCCTTCACACTGGAACGTAAATCTCTTGTCATCTTATTAATACTGATAAAGGAAATAATAAAAGCAATTACGGATACCACTGCAACCAAAATAACCATGTACATGATTATGGTATCTGCGCCTTCATTCGCATGAGCCTTATCCATACCTGCAAAAATCATACCGACGATTTCACTGTTGTCTGCGCTGTAAAGAGGCATATAATAGCCATAATATTCAACGCCTTCCAACACTAAACTTTCATCTATGTACTCGTCACCGTTAGTCATAACGGTTTCCACAATAGCGAGTTCTGCCTGTGTTCCCAGTACACGGTTTCCTTCTGCATCCGTTACAGATGTTACATAACGGGTATCTCCATAAAATATAGTAACTGCTACGGATGAACCTTCTTTGATATCATCAACGATCTCCGTATGCTCAGAAACATTCACATCACCTTTCCATAATGCACCGTCTTTTACTTCAAAAGGCGCATCCCCACCTAACAAATGCAAGGTATCCTGAATGGATATCGCTGTTGCCTTCAAGCATTCTTCAATCGTCCATGCATTTATTGTAACGGTCTGTGTTCGTCCCAGAGTAGCAACTACTATTGCAACAAAAATTAACGGCAACAAGACATACATGGAAATTTTCATTTTTAATTTCATAATCTAAGCCCCCTAACTTGCATAGTTATATACATTATTTACTATACAATTTTTGTACATTTTTGTCAATGTAAAAGGGGGCTTACTTTCCGGTATCGGACTGTTGTTTAACATTCCCCTTTTTACACACAATTTATAATGCTTCCATCTCTGCCAACGTGGGATAAGAAGGAATAGCACCTTTCTTCTGCACACTGATGCTACAGAACGCATTGGCAAATTTCAAATATTCTTCTAACTTCTGCGCGCTCAATTCTTCTATCTGCTCCGCCGTCACGCCATCTCTATGTATGCACCAAAGAAATGCCCCGATAAAACCGTCTCCTGCACCCGTGGTATCCACGGCTTGTACCTTGACACATTCCGCCACCGCGCTTGCTTTCTTGGTAAAAGTTCTTGCGCCCTTGGATCCTTCCGTATAAATCACCAGTTTTATCCCGTCTGTAAACAACTTCTCCAAAGCAGTCTCTATGCTTGTTTCTCCGGTAATGCTTTCCAACTCTTCATCGGATATTTTAACGATATCCGCTAAAGGTATAAATTCCTTCACGGTCGCAATCATTTCGGAACTGTCTTTCCATAATGCCGGACGTAAATTCGGATCAAAACTGATGATTGCACTATGCTCCTGCGCATATTGAATCGCTCGGCAATGTGCTTCTTTCATCGGAAAATCCCCTAAGGAAACCGAACAAAAATGCAAAGCATATGCATCTGCAAACCACTCTGCCTTAATATCATCCGCCTCATACAGCATATCCGCACCCGGGTTCCTGTAAAAAGAAAACTCTCGGTTTCCATCCTCTTTTAATGCTACAAATGCCAAAGAGGTGTTAGCTGTATCCGTTCTTTTCACGTAACTGCTGCCAATCCCTGCTTCTTTAAAAGCATCAAGAATTTTGTCACCGAAACCATCCATACCCAGCTGGGTAATCATTTCACTTCTACCCCCTAATTTGGTAAAAGCTCCGCACACATTGGCAGGGGCACCGCCCACCGCCGGCAAGAAAGCATTCACATCTTTAATGGCTCCGCCTGCACTATCCGGTATAAAATCAATCAAAGCTTCACCGATTGCAATCAGTTTCTTATCCTGCACATTATTCTTCTCCATTTGACAAATCAACCTCCATCTGTCTCATCTTCCATAAACATGCACTGCTACACCCTTTTAATCTTAACGCAGTTTGCATGGTATTCTCCGGAAAGTATCTTGTGGTAAAAACATATTCACCACCATTGATATAAATTTCCAGCATAGATACATCTTTTAAAATACGCATATTATGAAGTCTTGCAATCTTTGCATTACGTACTGTCCGTCCGCATCCGCCGGCATTTAAAAATTGTAACCTGAAGATACCACACTTCCAAGATAAGCGAACATCCTCTGACAGTTGGATTTCATATTCCAAAATCTCTTTGTGCTCAGAAAATTCCTCATACGCAATTTCTATATCAAACGCATCCGCGTCTACAGTTACTATTCCATCTGCCAATTCCTGTTCGTCATAGCGCAAGGCTTTCAACTCTTCCACCGGCCACTGTCGGATAACGCCATTAACGAATTTTAACTCTCTTGGTACAGTCAGCGAATGCTGCCAGCCTTCTTGAATAATTGGCGTATTTCCATATTCCTTATCCATTTCCGAAACACCGCCCCAACCGTAAAGAATACGTCTGCCGGACGGCGCAAGAAAGGTCTGTGGTGCGTAAAAATCAAATCCTTTGTCCAACTCAATAAAAGTATCTTGACATATCGGCAAAATCCAATATCCCGCCTGATGCGGGTTCTGATACCTGTATTCTTCCCGTTCTACTCCTTGAGGACAACACATCAAAACCTGCTGCCCATCTAATATAAACATGTCCGGACACTCCCACATAAACCCAAATTCTTCGTCAGAAGTAATTTCTTCTTTTAACGTCCAAGTTATTTTATCCGTAGAAACATAATGTAAAATAGCTCCCGTATCATCTTTCTTACGGCCGCCCAGAACCATGTGATAGATATCTTTTTCTTTCCATACTTTTGGATCACGAACATGACATGTGTAATCTTTCGGGTAATCCGCATTACTCAAAAGCAGTTTCTTCTCACCAAAATGAATACCATCCATGCTCTGTAAATAAATCACATTAGCACCGCGCCCTTCATTGATATAATCATATTCACCTTCTTCTTCCACATTACCCGTATAAAAAATTTCCAGCAATCCGTCGTCAGTAAATGCGCATCCCGAAAAGGCACCGTTACGGTCCCAATCACAATCACTTCTTATCGCTATTCCTTCATATCTCCACTGTAACATATCGGGAGATGTATAATGCCCCCAATAACGCTCATAAGCGCAAGGTCCGGAAGGCGCATACTGAAAAAACACATGATAAAGCCCTTTATAATAACATAATCCATTCGGGTCGTTCATCCAACCTGTAGGTGGCATCAAATGAAATTTTAGTCTGTATTTCTTCTTTGTCATATGTAAAAACCCTTCTATAATAATGCACGCTGTTATTTTATTCTAAAATAATAGTCATGGCAGGACGTATTCCATATCCTTCCAATCCCACCACATTTGTTATTACTTCCTCCGACGTATAACCGTTAGAAACCATATAACATTCACTGGCGCTTCCTTCCACAGGAGTACGCAACCACCAATGATAAAACTCCACACCATACTCCAAAGAATAAAGCTGGTACCAGTTGCTTTCATCTGCTGTAACAGCCACTTCCCGCGGCTTGGCTACCATATGCATCCCTGCGTCTTTGAACCATTCCAATTCTTCCTTTGACAACAGAAAGACCTTATCTAACGTAACAGCATCTTCTTCCGATAATACATTCCCTTCCGTCACTACTCTGGTTTCTGCTATTCGTGCCAGTTCGTCTTCGCTGAATTCATATAAAAATCCGGGCTCATATGCATAACCGTTACACAATTCCGACATTGCCGCATCCATAGGTTCTCCATTCTCATATTCCACTACTTCTTCCGCAGAGTTTAACCATGTTCGAATATTGGACTGTTCCCAACTGTTATTTCCCCTCACTTCAGCCTGCAATTCCATATCCTTTTCAGCATCTGAATCGGCACTCCAGTATTCTCCTTTTTCATCCTGATTAAAACATCCACTTTCCGCCGCATCAAATGCCTTCATGGAAATAATCTCTTCCGTCACAATAACTGCCTGATTACCGTCCTCAGAAAGTTTCAAAATACGCCAACGAATCGGCTCCCCCTGATAGATTCCGAACTCAATGGTATCCCCTAATGCATATTCTGTAAAAGTTTCTTTTACTGCATCCTTTCCGAATACAATACCCAAATCAAATCCGAAATCAACAGCCAGAAACGCTCCTATTATCAAAAAAAACGTAATAACAGTAAAAATTACTGCACCTTTCTTCGTATATAAAAATCCTCTTTCCTTCTTCTTCACCGGCATTTGGATATCTTGGAAATTATCCGTACAGAAATCTGCCTCCTCAACCTTATGTTTGGTTGCTGCTTTACATTCCTCAACAAACGCCATTAATGCTTTCTCACCTTCTTCGCCGGCATAGACCCACTGATGTGTCATGAGGAAATACTCCATGGATTTGCTTAAAGATACATCTTCCAAACGATACATTAAAATCGGCACCTTTTTACGGACTGCACGTTCCACTTCCCGCAGCACATGCGGCGACTCATTGGCCTCTTTCGACATAAGCAACACCAAACCTTTGGCATGGTCAATTCCGTCTACCAGTTCCTGCGCATACTCTCGTCCTGCATGAATGTCTCTGGGCGCAAAAAAACAACTTGTACCTCTCTTTTCAATTTTGCCACAAATTTCTCTTGCCAAATCTTCTTTCTCTATCGCAAAAGAAATAAAAATTTCCTTATATTTGCTACTCATTCCGGTCAAATCCTTTTTTTAATTCTACCTATACTTTACTTCAAACTAACTTTTTTTACAATAGAACAATACATTGTCATCAAGCAAAAAGAACATGCAAAATGCATGTTCTTTTTGTATATAAATTAAATTGTCACAAAAACAAACTACTCTTCCCAAAATAACTCATCCAAGGTTTTACCCAACGTCTTACAGATTGCCAGACATAAATTAATGGTAGGATTATAATCACCCTTTTCTATGGCGTTGATGGTCTGTCTGGAAACCCCTACCTTATCCGCCAAATCCTGCTGTGACATATCAAGGGCAGCACGGGCAGATTTCAGTCTTAAATTTTTCATGCTACTCTTCCTTTCCGTCTTTGATATGTTTTAAAAGCAGTACAACAAAAATCACTAAGAATAACAAGGCACAGAAAAGATTGGTACTGGGGAAGGTCAATGCTCCGTTCTCGATTACTACGCCGGCTATCAGATTCCTAATACCGATAACGATATTCATTAGACCAATCAAGCCAAACATAATCAGCAAACTTTTGCGATTTTCATTCAGCGCAAAATATCCGTCATTCCAGATACAATAGCTTGCAAATACAGCAACACCAACCACAATACTTGCTGTCATGGCAACTTCCATATTACTGAACAAGGGCACCTCAAGAATATCAAAAAACAACAACACTGTATTACTAATCATAACAGTAAAAAATCCGTACTTGAAACCTTTTCCTCTTACCAGTTCCTGACGCTCGTCAAACTGATTCTTCGTCTCATCACTGTTCTTGCTGATTGCAAGACAAATTGCTACTACTAAAAGACCGATTGCCAAACCAATGACAAATGCTACTTTTACTCCAATACTCAAATGAGAATCTTCTTCCAATCCTACCGTGTATTCCGTTGACCAAGCACCATTCTCAATATACGTATACGGGTCAGAACCCATTTCATCAATACCGTTATCTGCAAGAAACGCCCGCATATCTTCATCATTTGTAAGATATGCCATTTCTATTTCATAAGTTCCTGCTATTAACTCCATAGGAATGGATTCGGCATAACAACCTTCTGCCGTACAAGCAAAGATAACTTCTCCGTCAGGAGTCTTTACACTCATTCCGGTAATCATTCCCGGTAATCCTTCCCAGTTATAAACCCAATAGTATTCTCCGTCTTCTTCCACTGTTAATTGCATATTTTCTCCTGCAGGGTTTGCCACTCCGTCTTCTACGGTTACTTTTCCCGTAAAATGAATTTCCTGCACCGGCGTATCACTCATCATCAGAACCGGACATAATACGGCTAACAGGACAATCAGTATGCTGCATATTATAATCGTTATTTTCTTTTTATTCTTCATTTTCTATTCTCCTCTTTGTTTCACACTTCACTTGTCGTGACTCTTACACAAATCACTTCCGGCCACGAAGTCATCTGCTTGTGATTACAACTTATCATTCGCCTTACTTTTTGTCAAGTATATTTTACATTTTATTTTATAAATTTTACTTTTAGAAATTATGTAAACCCGCATAGCTGAATTAGAAACAAACACGGCAAGATTGGCATCTTCAATCTACTGCTTATGCTTGCTGCACATACTCGTGTTCCAATGCATATTCCAAGGTTGCTGCCATTTCATCAATTTCTTTATCAGGGTTATACTCGTTGGTTGCAACCCCTGCCAAGAAGTTGTGTCCTACCTCCGCACGTCCTTCCACAATCATACGAAGATTCTCTTCACGACTGTAATAACCATTTACCAGATAACCAAACGGCATGCCCATGGTGACGGTACGGTGACCGTTACCTCATAAAAGTGTTTCGAAGTACTCAACTGTGTGGCAAATTTTTCTTCTGCCAGAACAATACCGTCTGTAAAGTTATACTGTAATCTCCTTTGGGGCTTCCGTTTAAAACTGCTATCTTCATCACGCTTTTCCTTTGTTGTTTTGCACGTCATGGTTCATTGCATAAATAATTTCGGAAATTTTTCATAAACTATAACAAAAACCTTTTGGAGAGATTTATGAATACAGTTTTGACCCCCGAACAGCAAAGAACACTTAAGCATGCCGAAATCATTTCTTATATTATCGCCTGTGGACTTGGCGTCCTTTTTCATTTTGTTTATAACTGGACCGGTGAACAACGGTTCATCGGCTTCTTCTTCCCGGTAAATGAATCCACATGGGAACACCTAAAACTTGTTTTTTATCCCATTACATTAGTATCCCTTGCAGAATATTTTCTTCTAAAATGGAAATGTCCCTGCTTTTCCTGTATCAAATTCACTTCAATTTTAATCGGTATGCTTACAACCATTTTGTTGTTTTATACTTATAGCGGCATTCTTGGCTTTACCATCGACTGGTTTAACATTGCCCTTTATTTTGTATCCATGGCCATTGCCTATATATACAGTTACCGGCAATTTATTAAAAATACTCCTGTCGCCTGCCACAAAACCCTTTGCATTCTGTTATTTGCCCTCATTGCAATACTTTTTATGATATTCTCCGTATATCCGCCGTATATCGGACTTTTCAGTACGCCCGAATGATAAATGTTCATATACTGTCAATGCTTTACAATAAAATATCAAAATGGTAGACTGATAGTGAATAATTTAAACCGAGGTACGAAAATGAAAAAAAGTGTGATTAAAGCAGATAAATTGAATATTCTCTGTTATGTGCTTTTAGCAGTTCTTCCGCTCCTTATACTTCTGTTTCAACATATGACTCCCATCTTTTATAACAACGATGACGTATTTTTAAAACAGATCGCCTCGGGAGAATATACCGGAACCCCGGAAACCCATCTTTTACATATTGGCTATCTGACCGGGGTACTTATCAGTACCTTATATAAAATTGTTCCTTCCTTTCCCTGGTACGGAGCATTTTTGTTTGCATGTTTATACGGCAGTATACTTCTTGCACTTTTCCCCTTATTCCAATATGCAAATAAGGCACGGCAAAAACTAATATTAACCGCCATGAGTATTCTTGTTATGGTAGGATTCCTTTTCAGTCATATGTTGCAGATACAGTACACTACCGTTACCGCCGCTGTTTGTTCCTCTTCATTGGTAAACTTTTATCTGGCAAAAGAGGAAACACAGACCAAAAAATATATAAAACAACTGCTGCCCTGCATAATCCTCTTTGTTATTTCTTTTGAAATCAGGGATAAAGCCTGTTTGATGATGCTTCCGTTATTCTTCTTTATCGGTATTATACGATTTCTTCAACATCGTAAAATGCTAAAACCCTTACTTTCCTTTGCCGGAATTCTTGTAGGTTGTATTATCCTTTTATGGGGGATAGAAAAAATAGCATACGCCTCTCCCGATTGGAAGTCTTTTGATTCCTATAATACCAACCGCGAGCGTATTGTTGATTATTCCGGTTATCCGTCATACGAAGAAAACAGGGAGCTATATGACGCATTAAATATCTCTTATCAGTCATACATCTGCGCATCTACCCGTTACCAGCTTTTGTTGGATTCAAATATTAATGCAACATTCATGGAAAAGGTGGCAAATGCCGTTCCCGAAAGAACTGTTTCCATCACGGCAATTACCAAGGAATTCCTAAACAGGCACCTTACCTCCTATGCGGACCGTCCACTTAACCTTATGGTCTATGTAATGTATGTCCTGATTATGGTTATGGCTATTTTAACCCGAAAATACAAGGCCCTGTCCGATTTACTTGCTATCTTTTTGGGGCGGATGACTATATGGATTTATTTACTGTTTCTTGGTCGGAGCGTCCCCAGGGTCACCCAGGGCATCTACATAGCTGAGTTGCTTTTACTGGCTGCGATTTTCTTTTATCACCGGCTTTGGGCTGATGCAAAAGAAAAGCGTAAAAAAATGATATCCCTTGTCCTTACGTTTATGATTGCCTGCATTGTTTTTGTTACGGTCAAATGGGGACTTCCGTATACAAAACGGATACAGCAGTATAATGACTCCCAATTGGCCTATGCCGAAACATACCATGAACTTAGAAACTACTTTCATGAAAATGAGGACTGCTTCTATATGTTAGATACCAACAGTTTCTCCTATTTTACAGAATCCGTATTTGCTAAAACCTCCGTATCGGATTCGAATTTTGTATTGTTGGGCAGTTGGCTCGCCAACAGTCCTTGGAGCGACAAGCTTGCACAAAACAATAACTTTGATTCTTTTGAATCAGCCGCTTTGGAAAAGGAAAACGTATTCTTTGTATTTATGAATACCGAAGCTACCGGTTATGAATATCTAAAGGATTATTATGAGGAAAAACATCCCGGTACTCAACTTATCATACACGATACCTTTACTTCATCAGCCGGTGTGGAATTTTTCATCCTGAAATGCCAACAGTAAACTGATTTTAACAATGGGAGTGGTCAAACCACTCCCATTAATGTTCCAATCCAATATAAAACTCCCAACGCCCAGCTTATCACAATACCATACAATATCACAGGTCCGGCAATGGTAAAAATTTTACATCCGATACCGAAAACCTGCCCTTCAAACTTATATTCAATTGCAGCAGATGCAACAGAATTGGCAAAGCCTGTAATCGGCACCAGCGCACCTGCACCGCCAAAGCTTACTATTTTACGGTAAATACCAAAACCGGTCAAAATAACACTGGTTAACACTAAAATAAGCGTACAGTATGCGGAAGCATCCTCTTGATTCAGATTGGCAAAATTCTTTAAAGCTTCCACAATAACCTGTCCTATACAACAAATTATTCCACCTACCACAAAGGCTTTTAATAATCTTCCGCCCAGGCTGGCAACCGGCGTTACTTCCTTAACATATTTTTCATATATTTTTTGTCCATTCGGTGTTTCCATTCCATCCGCTCCAAATAACATAATTTTAAATTCTTATATTAGTATGCTTAATGCATTAAAAAATATGTATATGGACTTCAGGAAATTTTAATAAGCTTCATCATCGTCTTCTGCATCTTCACCCTCATCATCCTGATAGCGGTTCGCATGCTTCTTTTTTATCAGTTTGCGGATACCTTTGTATATGGAACGTATGGAACCGAAGATTAAAAACATGACAATATAACCGACAATGCCAAATACAATATCTGCAAATTCCATGGCACCGGTATTGGTTGCTTTTTGCCCTATTTCTATAGCAAACGTAATGACAATAATAACCGTAAGCACATAAAACCATGCAATCACCATTACATGATTCTTCTTGGCCAGCCATTTAAATAAGGGATAAATTACAAAAATCATTGCCATTCCCAAAATACCAATGACAAGAAAATGCAATTCCTTATCGGTAAAATTATATTCAAACTTGTCATTCAGCGAAAGTATCTTTGTATGAAACCTTGCTATAACTTCCACGACAAGATAAAGTAGCTCTTTTAACATGTTCTAATAATCCTTATTTTATAATGAAACATATTGCGCCGTAGACCATGCAGAGTAAAAGCTTCCAACGCCATCCACTTTTTTATAACTTCTAACCTGAATCTTATAGGTCTGACCTGCTTTTAATCCGGTGAATGTTTTTACACCGGTTTTATAGTTACCAATTGTATACATCTTATACACAGTACTTCCCACCATAAAACGTACTTCATACCCGGTTGCCTGTGTTGTCGTTGACCAGCTACATTTAATCGAAGTAGCAGACGCCTTTACCGCACTGTTTAATGTGCGGCTGGTCAGGCGGACCATGGTACGTCCTGTATTTCTGCAACCGGATAAAATATTTCGATTTTCACCCGCAAGTGCACGGATTGTATAGCGGTAAACCGTGCCGTTTGCTGTTTTAACACTGGTGTCATCCCAGGTAGTAATATCCGGATCCGTAATCGTTTTTACTCGAACCCATGCTTCGTTACCGTAATATGGCTTACGGTAAATGGCATAACCGGTTGCCCCTTCGATTTTATCCCATCCAAGTCCAACACCTACAGCGCGGTTTACGCGAAGTGTAATATCCGGAGTTGCCACAAAAGTGGTGGTAACGGTTTCCGATAAACCATCTATGTATGTGGAATCTCCTTCATACCTTAATGAATAGATCAAATATTCATATGCGTTTCCGCTTACTGCCGTTGTATCAATATAATGGGCATTCGTTGTTGTGGTTAACCATGAATAGTAACCATCACTACCGGCTGCCCTACGCATTACATAATACGCGTCTGCTGTCTCTGTAGCTCTCCAATACACATGCACTCCCGATACAACATTAACAATCTTATATATTTCAGGTGACATATATATATTCAATCCGGCATTGCAGTATGTATTCAAGTTATCAATAATCTCTTGTGCCGTGTTAATACTGTATGTTACCTGTTGAACCTTATTATTGGCATCAATATATACCACAACAGGGAATGTAATACTGTCTGAATTAAAGCCGGCAGCGTATACATATCTCCACATATAAGTACTGTAGCTACTGGTAGAATAACAAAAATCAATATAATCCCTGCCATTTCCGTAAGTATCTTTAAAAGAACTTACATCCGCCTTGGAACTTCCATATGCTTCTACTGCAACAATATCAATATCCCCGTAATCTTCTATCTGACACAATCTGGAAATTGTCTGCTGACTGTTATAACAGGTGGTTTTAAAGAAAATTAACATCTTCGGCTTTCCGCTTGCCTGACTGCTAATCGTCGTACCGTCCAAAGACTGGAAACTATAGGTAAGGTTATCCATATTAAGCTTATCCGTACTGCCATTGACACTTTCAGCAGCCTTTACTTCAGATAAATTGCCCGGAATCAACCCACATACCAGCACCACTGTTAGTAAAAACACCATGATACGTTTCCAATTAAATGTTTTTTTAATCATCGTTATATCCCCCTAAGATAAATGATTCCCGCCCATCATTTGCCAAACAATCCTTCTACAACGTAACCGTCTTCGCCGTAGACCAGGCAGAGTAAAAACAACCTACACCTTCTACTTTCTTATAGCTTCGAACCTGAATCTTATAGGTCTGACCTGCTTCCAAACCGGTAAACGTCTTCACTCCGGTAGCATAATTACCGACAGTATATGTTTTATATACGCTGTTTCCTACCATAAAACGAACCTCGTAACCATTCGCCTGTGTTGTCGTTGACCATGTACATTTAACTGAAGTAGCTGACGTTTTTACCGCACTGTTCAGGGTACGGCTGGTCAGACGAACCATGGTACGTCCGGCAGCCCTGCATCCGGACAAAGTGTTTCTGTTACTTCCCGCCAATGCCCTGATGGTATATTTATATATGCTTCCGTTTTCTGCTTTTACACCGGTGTCATCCCAGGTAGTAGTACCCGGATCGGTAATGGTTGCCACACGCACCCAATCATCACCACCGGAGTATGTTTTACGGTAAATGGCATATCCGGTTGCACCTTCAACAGAATTCCAACCTAATCCGATTCCCGTTGCCCGGTTCACACGTAATGTCAAATCCGGCGTTGCCACATAAGTAATACCGACAGCTTCTGATTTTTCATAATGCACATTTAATGACGTATTCATACAGGTAATTCTATAATAGTATGTTTTGCCGCTTTCTGCAGAAGTATCCGTATAATGGGGCACCGTGGGATTTGCAATCCACTTATATGTACCATTGATACCACTCTCACTGCGCCAAACACCATATTTACTGACTCCGTCAACCGCCTTCCAATATACATGGACTCCTGACACTACATTTACTATCTTGTACGGTTTCTCCGGAACCGGATTCTTAAGCGTAACCTCAAAAGTCTTGGTAAATCCCAGAACAGAAACCGTTACCGTCTGTGTCCCCAGCTGACTTGAATCAAAACCTGAACAATATTCGGGAAGAATGGGCAAATAACAGGTACCATATAACGTACTGCTAATCGTTGCATATATTCCCATATCCTCAATTTCCGTTCCCGGAACAAACACCATAGAGTCCGGCAGCACCAAGTTCAAAGAACTTAAGCTACCTCCTCCCAGAAACATCTGTGTCCACTGATATCCATCTTCATATCCGACACCGATATACTGATACCCTGTACCCAAAATATTACTTCTGTGTCCATCGCTGTTCATCCAACCATACATTACGTAGTCCGGAGAATTATATCCCCTCGCAATATTTTCTCCTGCCAAACGGTAGCTTGTAATTCCCACTTCCGAAAGCACAGAGAAACAGCTGGAACCATCCGGCCGGTTATGTGACCAATACTCTCCGATTTCTTCTGCGCGGATGCCGGTTGCCTCCTGCAGTAGCGCAAACCCAACCAATGGTTGTAATCCCTCATTGTATCTTTCACGATTCACAAGCTCCATTACTTCCCATTCCCACTCACTAAACGTAGAAGAATCCGGTGTTGCTGCATTAGCTTTCATTGAAAATGTCATTGCACATAACATAACCCCTATCAGCAATGCCATTGAAACAATACTTATCTTTCGCTTCATGTTTTCACCCTTTCAAAATAGTTTTTTATTATTTTATTATATCGTATAATCACAAATCAGCCAAGTAAGAAAGAAAAGATTTTATATTAATACTGCATAGAAAAATACCACCAAGGTTTTATCCTTGATGGTATTTTCCTACCACAAATATTTATAAAGTCACAGTTTTAACTGCAGACTATGCAAAATAAAAAACTTTCTTTTATTGTATTATACTCGGTTTTTCGTACATATTCAAGAGCAAACTTATACATTATGATTTTATAGAGTAATGCAGGGGGATATTATGATAAGCTACGAACCATTATTTAAAACAATGAAAGAAAAACAAATTACTTCATACCGTTTATCAAAGATGGGCTTTCCCCGAAGTACTTATCACGCGATTCAGCAAGGCAAAGGAATAAACACCCATACTATCAATCAATTATGTCATTTACTGCATTGCAACGTCTATGATATTATTGAATATATTGAAGATACGGAAGAAGAAAATTAAAAAAGCATCTCAACTGTTATGCAAACACTTGAGATGCTTTTTTACTTTTTCTTATTTTTCCAAATCAACCGTCTTTAACAGCTCTTTAATTTCTTCTACAGTCAACCACTCTGTATTATTATCAGAACTGTAAGAGAATCCATCCGCTACACGTTTTCCTGTAGGCTCTGCTTTCTTCTTGGTATCCCATACCATCTGGGGATATATGATAAAATGTTTATCATACTCATAAGTATTCATGGAATCTTCCACGGTAACCATAATCTCATGAAGCTTTTCCCCTTCACGGATTCCAATTTCCGGCATTTCGCATCCGGGCAACATAGCCTGTGCCAAATCTGTCACCTTAAAAGAAGGAATCTTCGAAATAAAAGTTTCTCCGCCTCTTGCTTCTTCCAATGCCTTTACAACCAATTCTACGCCCTGCTGAAGACTAATCCAAAAGCGGGTCATACGATAATCGGTAATCGGTAATTCAGTTCCCCCGTTTTTGATGATGTTATGGAAAAACGGAATAACGGAACCACGGCTTCCCGCAACATTACCATAGCGTACAATCGAAAAACTAATATCTTTTGCACCGGCATAAGCATTTGCAGCAATAAACAACTTATCGGATACTAATTTGGTACCACCATAAAGATTTACAGGGTTTACTGCTTTATCTGTAGATAATGCAACAACTTTTTTCACTTCACGAGCCAATGCCGCATCAATAATATTCTGCGCACCATGAATATTGGTTTTGATTGCTTCTGCGGGATTATATTCACACGCAGGTACCTGCTTCATGGCTGCAGCATGAATAACATAGTCTACACCTTCAAATGCCAATAACAGACGTTCTTTATCACGAACATCTCCGATAAAGAAACGTAATTTATCTTTATATTCTTTAAATTCATTTTGCATCATAAACTGCTTAAATTCATCTCTGGAATAAATAATAATCTTTTTGGGATTATAATTTTCCAAAACGTAGCGGGTAAACGCTTTACCAAAGCTACCTGTACCACCGGTAATTAAGATAGACTTATTATTCAACATGTTTGCCTCCTGTAAATTGAAATCACAATATTAACTATGTTTATTTTTAAACGTTTATTCATAAACAAGACTTCTATCGCAGATGATTAGCCTCATTACAAGCAATGGTCTGTCCGGAAATACAATTTGCCGCATCGCTCAACAAAAATACGGTAACTTCAGCAATTTCTTCCGGCAACAAAACTCTCTTACCTACGGCGTATCTTCGGTAAAGATTGCCATTGGGGTCATGACCGGTCATTTCTGTAGCAGTAACTCCGGGAGCAACAGCATTTACTCTGATACCCTTAGTAATCAACTTCTTTGCCAATCCTTCCGTATAACTAATCAAAGCACGTTTTGCAAGACCATACGGTACATCATCACCATATAATCCTCTCTCAGATACCATGTTGATAATCTTTCCGCTGTGTTTTCCCACTTCGTTGTAATATTTCATAAATGCCTGTGTCATGAAATATACACCTTTTAAATTGGTATCCATCTGCTTATCCCACATTTCTTCGGTACAGCTGGAATAATCAATATCATGTACGGAAATACCGGCATTGTTAACCAAAGCATCAATACCGCCCATGGCAACTCTGGCATCATAAATTAATTTATCATTTTTATCAAAATCACGTACATCATGTTCAAACAAATACAGATTTTCAGGATTACCCAACTTTTCCTTCGCTGCCAGCAAAGTTTCCATACTTCTGCCTGTAATGGCAACTTTTGCCTTTTCTTTCAGACATTTTTCTGCAATGGAATATCCCAGACCGCGGCTGCCACCGGTAATTAAAATCTTTTTACCTTCCAAAATTCCGCCATACTCAATCTGTGCCACATTTACCTTGGTTACCCTTGTAGGCGTTCCATGTCTGATATACTGCCAGCCCCTTGAAAAGTACTGTCTAATCTTGCCCATTTTTCTTCTCCTTAACATTAAAGCATTTTTTTGATTTTTTCTTTTACACTCTGACCAAGCTTCGTTCCCGCCAATTTATTCACTCCGGGAATTGCTTTTACCTGCTGTGCCGCCTCTGCAACCTTGGTTCTTGCAGCAGTATCCTGATGGATAGAGCGTCTGAAACCTTTTAATACCTTAATATCCTTTACCTTATCCGTGAACACTTCCAAAATAACAGGACAATCCAAATCGGTTCTACAGAATGTTTCCAACTGTTTTTCATATTCTTCCTGTGTGGATGCAGTTAAATAGCAGAAACCGTTGGCTTCCACCCATTCTTTTGCTCTCTTATTATGACTTGCTGCAATGTGCAAATCAATATTGGGTAACTTTTCAGGTCCCATGGAGAAATAAAACTCTGCACCACCGCCATTGTTTACCAATAAAATGTGGACATTCTTTCCGATTTCCCTAATTGAAACGGAGTTCATATCATAAAAGAAACTCAAATCACCGATTACAAGATAACACTGTTCCTTTGTCACACTGGCCTGTCCGTAAAAAGTTGACATTGAGCCATCAATACCATCCGTTCCGATATTACTGTATACACGAACACCTTCTGCCAAAGGAAACATCTGCATTACACGGGTACTGTTCAAAATACTTAAATGAACAAGGCTCTTAGGCTGAATCTTCTTGGCCAATCCCTTCATGGCCGAAAAAGCACTAAGATCATTTGCCGTCAATAACTGTTCTTCTGTCGGTGCAGGTAAGTTTTTAAACTTTGCATCACCGATGGAAAATTTATTAATCTTTTCAACCAGTTCCGGCATTTCCATGATCTTGATGTTATCATTCAATGCTTTTAACTCATTGTACAATACCATGTTGTTTTTACCCTCGGAAAGGTCTGCCAAAGTCTTAAAGAAGAACGTTCTGGAACACTCAAATACCTTTGTCAGGTTCTGGTACTGGTCAACAATAACACCATCATCCGTAATACACCAGCTCTCACACACATCTTTAATATTACGCAATAATACCTTCATTCTTGACACGTAATTTCCGCCAAAGAAAATCACAATATCAGGCTTAATCTCCCGCAAAACATTTGCTGTAATGGATTCTGCCGCCAAATATGTGTTTAATGTTCCTTTACAGGTTAAATTTGACAAATGTTCAGTAGCAAAAACCGTATTGTATTTTTCAAAGAAACTCTCAACCGCATCAATCATATCCTGCTTTGCAGGTTCGGCACTTCCGCACACAACAAGAACCTTCTCTGCTTTTGAAAGCTTTTCACTGACTTCTTTCCACTTATCTCCCGATTCCACACCAACACGCTCAATCATATTGTATTTGGGTAACTCAGGTACACTGGCATCCGCGATATCATCAATGGTCTGATTGATAGGGAAATTAATCTGAACAGGACCTTTTCCGTGTCTGGTTAATTCCAGAATTGCTTCATTTACCAGACGCTGACAATACCAAACATCTTTCTCCGTATTTACAAGAGGAAGATTTACACATTTCTTGCAGAAATTCTTATACATGTCAACCTGATTAATCATCTGGTCCTCTAACTGTCCTAAATGATAAGGATCTCTGTCACCGGTCAACACCAGTAAAGGAATATGCTGATAATATGCTTCCGAAATAGCAGGTACATAGTTACAGGTTGCTGTAGAAGATGTACATGCAATCGCAACCGGCTCATCCAGTTCCTTGGCAAGACCCATTGCAAAATATGCCGCACTACGTTCATCTACAACGGAATGACAGATAAAAAAGTCATCATTTTCAACAGAATGAGCCAAAGGCACATGTCTGGTTCCTGCTGATAATACCAAATGGCGAATTCCGTGCTGCTTTAACAATGATACAATAATTTGAACGTTCAATATTTTAGTATACATGAGTCCCTCCCATTACTTATTGCCGTATTTATCCATACACATTTTTAGGTATGCTTTAGAATCTGCCTGTAATTCCTTAATCTTCTGTTCTGTCAGAGTGAAATCAATTTCTTCCTGAATCTTATCCACCGCATCCACTCCGGTATTCACCCACTGGTTTGAAAGACCCACTTTTTCCAAAACTTCTCTCACCCTGTATCCGGTCATGGTATGGGGAATAGATACAAACTGCTTGCGGAAAATAACGGAAAATGCAGTTCCATGGAATGAATTAGTGATTACATATGACGCATTCTTCATATACCATAAAAATTCATCCGGCCCACAGATACGGTTATCTTCTACTTTTTTATTTGCCGCTTTAGGGTCACCACATACATCAATAACTTTAATTCCCAGCTTTTCTCCTAAAACTTTAGCTGCATTATATACCTTAGCCTGTGTTTCGTTGGGCATGGTATACGTTAAAATAAACGGTTCCTTCTCCAATACATCCTTGCAAATATGCTTTTCATACTCAGATGCATCCAGCAAAAGGGTAGGATCCACGTCTACGTGAAGGTATACATCATCACCTACAAGTTCTTCTATCTGACCGTAGCATTCCTTTTCTCTCATGGAAATCGCATCCAGTTTTTTGAGATAAGGCGTTAAATCTTCCTTAGGATATGTCAAAGCAGCAAAATCCACGCCTACCGCATACGTAATTCTTCCGGCATTTTCTTTTCCAAAATCCATTAAATATGCAGGATCTATTACTCCTTCTGTAATTTTTGCATTCCAAAGCTGATCGCTTCCGCTGATGTATAAATTACAATCCGGCGCATCTTTTTTCAATTGCTTAACAGTACGGTATACCTTTGTTTCGTGAAGAGTTTTCTTAATAAACCCTTCAAACTTCTCATGTTTAGGTAAAACCTCTTTATAATTTCTCCAAGACCTCACCGTTCCTGCGAAGCCTCTTGCACCACGGTAAATACGTTTCAGCATAATATCGCCTTCGTACTTTGGTGCGGTACATTTTAATCCGTAATATACCGGATTTTTTCTCGGTATATATCTGTTCTGATGATACCACGGACGATAATTAATCACTTCAACTTCACAACCAAAATCTTCCAAAACAGTCTGTAATGCAACACACTGCAAAACAGCCCCGCAATTATATGGGAAATGGAATGTAATAATCCCTGCCTTCAAGGTTAGTCCTCCTAGTACGTTTCTATTTCTTTTTAATAATACTTCTAAGTTTTACTTTTAAATTCCACCATCTGAACACTGATTGTATCTTCTTTGGATTGTTCGTCTTACATGCCAAAGTCAGGTTCTTGGTTAACTTATTCTTGGATAACGCGCAGTTATCTATTACATGATGCAGTTCCGCATATTTTAACATGCGGTCATAGGCCTGTAACTTTTCCTTTTTGTTCATGGAACTTGCTTCAATTTTTTTCAAATTGCCCATGGTCACAACTAAAAACACCACGTTGACACCGTCGCACAACTTCTTATTATTGGGAAACTCTTTAATAAACTTCATACGCTCATTGTAACCATTTACAAGGTTTGCATATGTGGTCTCTTTATACACTTTTGACAAAGAGTTTTTCAATTGACGATATCTGTATAAACTTTTATTTACAATATACGTTTTTCGCACATGACGATAATATTGTACATTCATACAGCAATCTTCTTCATAATCAATATTTTCCGGGAAACGGATATTATAATCCATCAATATATTTCTTTTGTATATTTTTGCCCAAATGGATACACCGTTTAAACTGGTCCGCGGTGTGGTAAACAATCGTGCCAATTCCCTGTTGGATTCTAACACAGAATACTCTTCTTCTTTTACAAGATGGGTACTGGTTGTTTCATTGGTTTCAGAGTCAAATCTTTCATATCCGCACATGGCAAGATCTACTTCTTCCTGCTGATAACCCTCCATCATGGCCTGTAAATAGTTTTCCCGAATCAGGTCATCCGAGTCAATAAATGCAACATATTCACCTTTTGCATTCTCGATTCCAAAATTTCTGGTTTTGGCAGGTCCCTGATTTTGATTATGAAAAACACGTATATTATCATATCCCTGTGCATATGTATCACAGATTTTTCCGCTTGAATCTGTAGAACCGTCATCAATCAGCAAAAGTTCATAATCCTTATACGTTTGGTTTAACACACAATCAATGGTATTATTCAAATACTTTTCAACGTTATATACGGGAATAACTACACTAACCATCTAAAACTCTCCTGTAAATTACTTATGAAGTAATTGTCCGATTATAAATTCCACAAAAGAACGAAAACCATAATTCCGGATGTAGAACATACTTCTTTGTATCCTGCCCTTCATTACCGGCTCCGGTTTAAATGTATCTTTAAACTTTTCCAAGCTATCTTCCCCTGCAGAATCCGGCATTCTCTCTCTTACCCATTCTTCTGCCAATTTCATCGCCAATGCATGCTGTTCTTCCTTATCCTTTTCATCCACAAGGCTCATTACCGAATCAGCATTTACACGATATACATAAATACGCTCATTTACGAAAACAACACGTTTTGCACAGGAAAAACTACAAAATTGAAACAACTTATCTTCTGCAATTCTTAATTGCTCGGAAAATTTCAATTCCTTTAGTAACACTGAATTATACAACTTATTCCATGTTGCAGGTAAAACCCCACGCTCCTTAAAAATGTTTTCGCACACTGCCATGGTACATACATGGTTACGGGGAGATAAAACTCTTCTCGCCCAATGGGGTGTTTTTAAGGGCTCGGTGGACGTCCCGCCGAAAACCAGAATATCTGCATCTTTTGTTTCCGCTTTTTTGTATAATCTGTTCAGTTTTTTTCCTTTTAGGTAATCATCCGAATCAACAAACATAATATACTTCCCGTTTGCCTGTTTCATACCCATATTTCTGGCAACGCTAACGCCTTTTTGTTCGCAGACAAACAGTTTTATCCGCTCATCCGCTTCCTTCATCCGCAGGACAAGCTCCTTTGATTTATCTTCAGAACCATTATCTACGCAGATTACTTCTTTAACTACCTTTCCCTGGCATAGAATGCTTGTTATGCATTTTTCAATATATTGTTCAGCATTAAGCATCGGGACAATAACCGATATTCCTTTTTTTTCCATGCCATTTCCTCGTACGTCATGCGACTCTTGAATACAGACTAACTGACCGTATATTTGGTTTTGATATACTGCAGTCCTTCCCAAAAAGCAAATATTGCCATAAATGTCAGACAAACTTCCAAGGTTTTTAAAAGGTTTACTTTCACATAGGGAGTTTGTATTACATTCGCAATCTCCGGCTCATATGTTTTAATTCCATTTCCGGTCAGACGAATCTCCCGTATTTCCGGATTATGAATTTTTATTACATTCACGCCATTTTCCAAAGATATCTCTTCGCTTTGGCTTTCCCCGCCTTCTGTAACGGTTATCATCTGAACGGATACCTTATAAATTTCTTCACAATCCATTTTTAAAGAAATATAAGGATATTCCTGCAAAGATTCCGTAGGCAGAATTACTATTGCATCCTCTGTTGTTTCCACAACAGGTGAATATTTATCCTGACCGATTATATTTTGTATATATACCCATGGATTAACCTCACGGTTTACTCCCCATGTAGCAATCAAATATACCAGGATAGCATATATTACTATTTTAAGACTTTTTCTTTTTAATATCTTCATTATACTTTTTCAGTCCTTCTTCCACGTCGCCGTCAAAAACAATCTTTCCGTCTTTCAAATAAATTACCCTGTTGCAAAATTGTCTGATTAACGAATCTGAGTGAGACGAGAATATAACCGTCTTTCCCTGCTCAAACATTTCCACGACTTTTTCTCTTGATTTCACCTGAAAATTCTTATCACCTACTGCCATTACTTCATCGATAATCAATACTTCAGGATTGGAATATACTGCCAGCGCAAAACCAAGACGGGCTGACATACCTGCAGAATACATACGTATCGGACGTTCAAAGTAGTCTCCCAGCTCAACAAAATCACAGATTTTGTCTATGATATTGTCAATTTCATTCTTGGACATTCCCATAAGCGTGCCCTTATAGTAAATATTTTTACGCCCGGTATAATCCATATTAAAACCGGCAGATAAATTAATCAGGGAACCTACCTTCCCTTTTACGTCTACCTTTCCTGATGTGGGATATGTGATTCCCGCAATCAGCTTCATCAACGTAGACTTGCCTGCACCATTTATACCAATCAAACCTACGGTCTCACCTTTTTTTACTTCAAAAGAGATGTTGTCCAAAACAATACGCTCTTTTTCATATCCCTTCTTGGTAAACAACCACTGCAGAATTTTATAATCCTTGTTGAAGAGATAAAAGCGCTTGGTTAGATCTTTTACAACAATTGCATTTTCCTGTTCCATGCCATCACCTTCCCTATACCGCTAAATAAAATCTGCATAGTATTTTTTTAACTTGTCCTGCACAAAACATCCAATGCCGAACAAAACAATAACGCAAACCCAAAAATATACTGTGTAAAGCAAATCCTGCGTCGCCCCCAGAACAAAGGCATCGCGGAATCCTTTTACCACATAAACCATTGGATTTACGCGCAACAAACAATTTATCAATACGGAATCCACTCGACTAAAATCCCACAAAATAGGCATTGTATAAATCAATACCCTTACGATTGCAAAATATAACTGTCTGAAATCATCCGAAATTGCCATAAAAGCAGACAACAGTAAATTCACGGATATACTAAATGCAATCATGCAAACCATATAATACAGGAATAACAGTATATTAAAATATTTGATATAATCGAAAACGATAACAATCGCAAACAGCATTCCTATCGAGAACAATCGTTTTAGAAAAATGCATGTTACATCAATGGTTGGTAAAATAACGGCAGAAAATTTCACACTTTGTACAATGCCCCTGTTATTCCTTATGGCCATAGTCCCCTGACATAATACATCATTCATAAAAAAGTAGGGAATCATACCGGTAATAATATAAATAGCACTGTTCATCCCCATAATGCTGCCATTTCCTGAAATCAACACCCTGAACATCATAAAAACCAATATATAAACCAGGTCATGAAAGTAAATCCAAAAAACACCCAGACTGGAACGGAGGGTTTGTTTTTCCATATTCATAAATGCTGTTTTAATAATCAAACGATAATTATTTTTATGTTCGTTTATCACATATTTTATGCTTCGAAACATAATCTCTTCCTTTCCGTACCTTTTCCATTATTTGTACCCCAAGGTAAAACCGGACAAAAAGACACTTATAACATAATATCACAGTTATCCGTGTTTTACAAACAAAATCTCAAAACCGCCTTGCCGGCATCTATCCCCGCACCTTTCGGATAAACTTACCCAGCCATCGGTAAATACCATATCCGTTTTCGTTTTTATCTCCCGTAATATATACGTAAAATGCCTCCGGCTTATCCATTAACAACTTTAATTCCTTCCGGCCCTTCCACGTAAAAAGTTTATCATCAATTTCTCCTGCATCATAAGCCGCCTTTATCTCTTTTGAAATTCCGGTTACATACTCTTTTTTATATTCATCACCAATACGGCTCAGGGTAAACATATAATTATGATAACGTTTATAGTGATAATATGATTGGAATACCTTCCACAGCTCATGGTTCTCTTCCTGCATAAACAGGTCGCGAATGAAATCATATTCCCTGTTCATGCTGTATACTTTATCTTTATTATGAACGGAAGAATTCGGATTATCCCTACGGTTCATATAATATGGTTTGTCTAAAAACATGGCTCTTTTTGCATACATAAACGTCTGCCAGAAAAAACCGTTATCCTGATAAGAAGCTCCCGGCGTTTCATTATGCCTGATATGATTTTCTTCAAGAAACTCACGGCGATAAATCCCGCTCCAGGTATTCATAATCAGTTTTATCACTTCCGGTGTTTCGGACGGACATATTACTTTACCATAAAAACGTTCTGTAGAATCCAGCTTGTTATAATCCAGTAAAAGTTCTCCCGTAACCGAATCTTTTTTAAACCGGTAAAAATCAGCTTTTACCAAATCAAGATTATTCTCTGTCACCGTTTTATATAAAGATTCATACATATCCGCTTTAATATAATCATCCGGTTCTACAATACCTATATACACCCCTGTAGCATTCTGTATTCCGATATTCACAGCCATGCCATAACCGCCGTTTTCTTTGTCAATGACCACAATTCTTTCATCTTTTTGCTGATATTCCTTTAATATTTGTAAAGAACTGTCGGTCGAACCATCATTGACACAGACTACTTCTATTTCCCTTAATGTCTGATTCAAAATGCTGTCAAGGCATTCCCTTAAATAACTTTCCACATTATAAATCGGAACGATTACTGATACTTTTACCATTTTAATTCTCCTGCTTATCCGCATTCTCCCTTTGATTCTCATACTGTTATTTTTAAAAATACTGTGTTACAATAAGGATGATCTTTTTAGGGGAGGAAGCTTAATGCGTATATTATATATAAATGATGAATTAGCCACAGCAGACGGAAGTAACTACCATGCAAACGGTATTCTTTCCTGTTTGCAACAACTCCTTGGGGCAGAAAATGTACAATCTTTTCCCCCGGCAGTTGACGGCTCTTCAATTCACACAAATCATGCATCCATCTCGCGAAACCAAAAGCATAAAAAACTGCTACAGTTCATACGCTTTTTTCGCAAAAAAATAATGTCCCATGTCCGGTGCCGCCGTATCATAAAGAATCTAAAAAAAAGCGGCTGGACCCCCACCCATGTACTGGGCAGGACCGTAATGTTCGATAACACTCCCTTACTGGTAGCCAGACACTTCGGTGCAAAACTGGTCTGTGAAGTTAACACACCCATGTACTACGAACATTGTGTAATGAATAAACTTCCGCTGAAAGCCAGCGTCGAACACTGGGAAGAGAAAATCCTTGGCCAAAGCGACTATATCTACGTTGTATCCTCTGTTTGCAGGGATATGCTCTGTAAACACTACCATTTGGATGCCGGAAAATTTCTAATCATTCCCAACGGATACGACAAGACCCTGTATCCTCAAGATAGTGTTTCCTATACCAACAAGAGGAATGCAATCCGTTCCAAGGAACACCTTGAAGACAAATTCATTATTACTTTTATTGGTAGTTTAAAACCCTGGCACGGCATAAACAGCCTCTGCCGGATTGCCCATGTCATGAAAGAATATTCCCATATACATTTTCTGATTGCCGGTGACGGCAGCCAACGCGGTGTGGTAGAAGCATATTGCTCCTCACATTCCAACATGACTTATAAGGGAAAATTACCGCTCAACGAAATGTCAGACTATTTGTGCGCATCCGATCTGGGTATTATGCCTTATGCTTTCATGGATGATTTTTATTTTTCACCGCTAAAAATGTTCGATATGATTGGTGCTGCCTTACCGTTTATCGGGACAAATCAGGGGCAGATTAATGAAATCTGTACTGAATGTTTAAATAACAACTTCCTTATAAACAGCCTGGACGATGCCGAGCTGTCTGAACAGATTTTAAAAATTGCACAAACGCCTGCCCTATATCACGAAATGCAGGTTCTCTTAACTGAGGTTCGCACAACCATGACTTGGGAAAGCCGCACCCGGATCTTAATCAACATGATTCACGAATGATTCACAAAACGCTTTTATCCAAAATCAAATCCGATTTCAGATAGAAGCGTTTTTTATTTAATCTCTCATAAATAAGTCTCTGGTATAAATTCTGTCCTTCACATCCTTAAGCTCCTCATCATAACGGTTTGCAACGATAATATCTGCAGTCTGTTTAAATTCGTCCAACTCTTTAATTACCTTGTTTTCGGCAAAAAATTCTTCACCGCATGCCGGCTCATAAATAATCACTTCCGCACCTTTTGCCTTCAAACGGCGCATAATCCCCTGAATGCTGCTGTTACGGAAATTGTCAGAATCAAATTTCATGGTCAGACGATAAATACCGACAACACAATTTTTATCCTTGGCTTGAGACTGTGCAAGCTCATAGATTCTGTTTGCGATATAATCTTTACGTGTACGGTTTGCATCTACAATAGCGGTAATAATGTCATTGGGTACATTCTCAAAATTAGCTTTCAACTGTTTTGTGTCCTTCGGCAGACAATATCCACCGTAACCGAAAGAAGGATTATTATAAAAATTACCGATACGCGGGTCGTAGCCCACACCTTCAATGATATCCTTAGTATTTAATCCTTTAATTTCTGCATAGGTATCCAACTCATTAAAAAAAGATACTCTCAACGCAAGATACGTATTGGCAAACAATTTTACCGCTTCCGCTTCAGAAAAATCCATAAGCAACACCGGAACCTCTTCTTTTATGGCTCCTTCACGGAGTAATGTTGCAAATACCTTTGCCTTTTCTTTCATTTCGGCATTGTTTTTTTCCGAAGCAACAATGATGCGGGAGGGCCATAAATTATCGTACAACGCCTTTCCTTCCCTTAAAAACTCCGGTGAAAATAGCATCTGACGAAAGCCGGTCTTTTCAATAAGGGATTCCGTATACCCCACAGGAATTGTGGATTTTATCACTACCGTCGCCTTTGTTCCCGATGCCATAATCTCTTGTAATACCGTTTCCACCGAGGAAGTATCAAAGCTGTTTTTCTCCGGATCATAGTTTGTAGGTGTTGAGATAATGATATAATCCGCATCCGGATATACACTCATCCCCTGCGACACAGCCCTAATCTTTAATTCAGGTTTGGCAAAAAATTCCTCCAATTCCTTATCTTTGATCGGCACACGGCGTTCATTAATTAAATCCACCCGCTCTTTTACGATATCAACAATGGTTACTTCGTTCTTCTGTGCCAGTAAAACAGCATTGGATAGCCCTACATACCCTGCTCCCACTACTACAATCTTCATAGATACCTGCTCCTTATTTTCTCATCAGTTCCTGATAAATCCGTGTATATTCCTCTGTCATTTTTGCAACCGAATTTTCTGCATGAATCAAGGCTGAAAGTTCATCCCTATCGTAAAAACAGTCGTTGTTCAAGGCTTGTTTGACCGCATTGGTAAACGCTTCTGCATTGCCGGTTTCTACCACAATACCCTTTCCTTTGGTAAGTTGTTCCGGGATACCTCCTGCATCAAATCCTACCGCAGGTGTGCCACAGGCAAGTGCCTCCAATGTAACCGTAGGATAATTCTCTGCCAATGACGGCAAAACAAAAACATCTGCCATGCTATAGTATTCCGCCAACTGGTTTGTATCGTAAGTAGGCGGAAGTGCCTCTATATTATCGATTCCGCAAATCATATCATCATTCTGTTTTTCCCAGCCCACCAGCACAACTTTTACTTCATCCTTTAACTTTTGTGCCATTTCAATAATATATTTTGCACCTTTTCTGGGATCACTGTAACCTACTGCAATCCCAAGTACTATTTTATCTTCCGCTGAATAACCGTATTTTTCCCTGCATTTCATCTTATCCCTGGGATAAAACGTATCTGTGGTATCAATTCCGTTTCTTACCGTTATGCAAGGATATTTTCCCATATATGACAATTTTGCCTCACCCGTAAGCCAATCCGTGGGAGTAACCACCACTAACTTTTCAACAGACGTAAACAACTCTTTTTTCTTTTTCCACATATATTTTGTAAAATCAAAGAACTGGCTTTTGGGATAATTGCGTACATAAGGACAATTTCCGCAACCTTCCTGCCATCTTCTGCAATCAAAAAAATATCCGCAATTTCCTACAAAAGCATGACAATCATGAAACGTCCAGACACAGGGAATCTGTTTTTTCTTTATATAGCTGAACAACATA
The DNA here is from genome assembly GCA_964651555.1 of uncultured Lachnospiraceae bacterium. Lineage (GTDB taxonomy): Bacteria > Bacillota > Clostridia > Lachnospirales > Lachnospiraceae > UBA3766. The sequence continues at coordinate 66,050 of CAZYVY010000005.1, forward strand.
TTAAAATTTAAATAATATCCATGTAATGCGTGCATATGAATTACGTCAGGATCTACTGCTTCTATATACCGTATCAGCCTTCCTGTCGCAATCCTGTTGCCCCAGCCGTTCAAGCCGGTAATACGGCTGCACAACGCAGAAAAATACACTTCCGGCACATGATTAAAACGATATAACTGCTTATCCCTTATCTTTCTGCCTCTGCCGTACGCAACATAAGATTCATGGCCTTCTTTCAGAAGCTGCTTATGGATACATGCCGCAATTCGCGCCGCTCCGCCCTGATTATAATGGCTGTTAATCTGAAGAATTCTCATTGTTTTACTATCCTCATCCGTTATCCCAATATCATCTTGGCCGCTTCAATGGCAATACATTCTATCATGTATAACCTGCTGTAACCATTGATGCGGTAACAATAGCGGTAACGGTCCATAATACGCTTTTTTGCTGCCTTAAAACTTTTATGATTGCTTGCTCCGCCCATGCGGAAATTTGCCAGCACTTTATTTACGGTTACAATCTTTCTGCCCTGCTTTTTCATCCGGAGAAAAAAACCGTAATCATCATGAATGCCAAGATTTCTAAAAGGATATTCTTTGTACAGCCACGCCTTCACAAACGTAGTGGGGTGATTCCAGTCTCTGGAAGTTTCCGGTTTACGCAGCCTTGCTTTTTTGATAAAACTGCTGCCATCCTGCTTATGAATACGGATATCTGCAAACATCAAGTCACAATCCTGCTGTTTAAACGTATTCAAAACCGTTTCTATTGTATCCGGTTCATAAGTATCGTCCGTATTCAGCAGACCGATAATTTCTCCCCGGGCCAGACCTATTCCCTTATTCATGGCATCATATATTCCGTTATCTTCTTCACTTATAATGCGATACCGGATTCCTTTCGACGTTAACGCAGAACGGTAACTTTCCGCAATATCCACGGTACTGTCCTTACTTTTTCCGTCTATCACCAGATACTCTATATCATTGCAGGTCTGTGCCAAAACCGATTCAATGGTACGTGCTATACAATTTTCGCTATTATAAGACACCGTGATAATACTGACCATTTTACTCACTCACACTTTTCTTTATGCTGTCTTCCAAAGAAAACAGGCAGTAATTTTCTTTTATTTCCGTATCAATATTTTTTTGAATTGTCAGAGAGCCAAATGCCTTATTGGTAAGCTTTCCTACTTTCCCCGGCACAACCGATGCCGCAAAAACAAACGGATTCAATACCTTCCATATTCGGATTTTACGCCCCTTGGCCTCCGCTATCAGACGAACCATTTCTGTTGTGGTCACGTACTCATCATTTTGCGGATAAAAAATGCCGCCACAACACTGTTCAATCAGTATTCTGACATACTCGGCAAGATTATCTACATATATCATGCTTCTCCGGTTTTTTATATCCGGGAAAACCGGCATTTTTGACGCAAGTTTTACCAGCACCGGAAAATTTCCTTTACTGCCTCTTCCGTAAATCATGGGAATCCGCAATACAGCCACCGAAAAACCTCCGGTCTGCACTTCCAACACAGCCCTTTCTCCCTGCAGTTTACTGTCCCCGTAAAAATTTGCCGGTGAAGGTTCTGTGTCAGGACCTATTTCCTTAATCTTTCCCACCTTGGCACTTTCGCCATAAACAATCACACTACTAAAATATACAAACTGTTTTACTCCGTCCTGACGAGCTTTCAATGCCGTTTCTTTTGCCAAATCACCATTGATGTTATAATACCGTTTTTGTTCTTCCTCAGATACCCCTGATACATCAGCATGCGCAATGCCTGCCACATGCAAAACCGTATCATAACCCGCAAACGAATATTCCTTCCAGTTGCTATTCTTTAATGAAATTTTATCAACGAGGTAACAGTCAGTGCCTGCTACCTCGTTTTTATGTTTCAAATATGCTTCAATGGCATTGCCCACATAACTGTGTTCACCTGTTATGAGTATTTTTTTCATTACTGCCACCTATTTCATCTTTTTCATACTACCGGTGCCGCCTTCTACCACACCGTCACTGCGCAACACACTGGCAAAAGTCCCAAAAAAACATTTTATGTCCATTCCCGGTCCCATTTTCTGAACATACTCTCCATCCAGTTTGGCTTTTACCGGAATCTCCAGTTCATCACGACCGTTTATCTGTGCCCATCCCGTCAAACCGGGACGGATGTCATTTGCACCATATTTATCCCGCTCTTCTATTAAATCATACTGATTCCATAGTGCAGGTCTTGGACCTACAATAGCCATATCTCCTTTTATGATATTCAGAATCTGGGGCAATTCATCCAAACTGGTTTTACGCAAAAATCTGCCTACCTTTGTAATGTACTGCTCCGGATTTTCAAGCAGATGTGTAGGCATATCCTTAGGTGTGTCAATTCTCATGGTACGGAATTTTAAAATCATAAAATGACTTTTGTGAATACCTACTCTCTTCTGTTTAAAAAGGACAGGACCCTTGGAATCTACCTTAATGGCAATTACTAAAATAAGCAAAAGCGGAGATAAAATAATCAATCCCAATAATGCCAGACAAAAGTCCAAAACACGTTTTATATGTGTATACATTTACGCCTCCGTATCATATTGATAGGTTGATACCATTTCTTTGATTACGCTTCGTATATCACTTTCTTCATCAATAGAAGCTTCATATAATCTTTCTAACTGTCTTTCAAACTCTGCTTCATCAAATTCAATCGGTTTTCCGATACGAATCATTTTATTAGCCGTTTCTTTCAGCCCTTCTTCATTCATCAGAAGTTCTTCATACATCTTTTCTCCCGGCCTTAATCCGATATATTCGATTTTAATATCTTCGTCCACACGATACCCGGAAAGCTTAATCAGGTTTTTGGCCAAATCATCAATTTTCATCGGCTCTCCCATATCCAGCACGAAGATTTCTCCGCCTTTTGCATATGCTCCTGCCTGCAAAACCAAAGAAACCGCTTCCGGTATGGTCATAAAATAACGGATAATATCCGGACTGGTAACCGTAACCGGACCTCCCTGTTCAATCTGTTTCTTAAATAAAGGTATGACACTACCATTACTTCCGAGAACATTTCCAAAACGAACTGCCACATATTCCGTTTTGGAATGCCTGTTTATCTTTTGAATAATCATTTCACAGATACGCTTGCTCGCGCCCATAACATTTGTAGGATTTACGGCCTTATCCGTTGATATCAGTACGAATTTTTTCGCCCCGTATCGATCAGCGGATTTTGCAAGCTTTAACGTTCCGAATACATTATTTTTGATTGCTTCATGCGGGCTTTCCTCCATAAGCGGCACATGCTTATGGGCAGCTGCATGATATACAATATCCGGCCTGTATTTTTTAAATATTTGTTCATTTCTTGCAGTGTTACGGACTGAACCAACCAAAACCACCACATTCAAATCAGGATACTTTCTTTTCAATTCCTGCTGTATCTCGTATACATTATTTTCGTATATATCCACAATAACCAGCTGTTTAGGATTGTGCTGGGCAATCTGACGACATAACTCGCTACCGATAGAGCCACCACCGCCGGTAACCAAAACCACTTTATTATGGACATATCCTATAATTTCTTCCACATTAACCTCTATAGGGTCTCTGCCTAAAAGGTCTTCAATCTGAACATCCCTTAACTTGGATACATTTACATCTCCATTAATCAGCTGGAACATTCCCGGAAGGATTCTCATACGGCAACCGGTTTCTTTACAAATTTCCAAAATAGGCTTGATCACCTGCCTGTTTGCAGAAGGAATGGCAATAATAATTTCATCCACGGCATACTTTTCCACATTTTCCGGAATGGTCTCACGTCCGCCTACAATAGGTACACCTCTTAAGTACTTACCCTGGCATCCTTCATTGTCATCTATAACACATACAACATTGATATTCAGATAATTGCTGCTCTCAATTTCTTTTAAAATAGCATTTCCCGCAGCACCGGCACCCACAAGCATACAGGTAACACGGTCTTTTTTTACAAAACGATTCAGCCTCTTATTCTGTAAGATTCGCAGAAAACGATAGCTGAAACGCACTCCGCAAACCAGAATCATCAGAAAGAATCCATAATAAAAGGGATAGCTTGCCGGTAAATTCACTTCACAAATCCAACTGACAACCGGTTGCATCAATGAACAAATCACAACCGAAATACCAATATTCAACAGCTCTGTATCAGAGGCATATCTCCACACACTGTTATATAATCTAAACAGATAAAAAACGGATATGGTAATAAAAATATTCAGCGGATAATTGATTAAAATTGCCTCCCAGAAATCTCTGGGCACATCCATAAACTTAAAATCATATCTTACATATAAGCTCAGTGCCGATGCCAGCAAGATAGAACCCAAATCGGCAATAACCAAAAATACAATTCTGGTTACCGGCACTTTTAAAATTCCCACTCTTATGTCATTTAAATTTTTAATCTTCTTTTTTTCGTTCATTCTATAAAAAATCCTCTCTGCATTTTCTCTCATGTAAAACATTCCGATTCATGCAAAAATTCCAAATAGTCACAATAACACATGGTAAGTATATCACACCCATATAAAAAATTCAAACCGACAGAAGCAATTCCTGTCGGTTTATTTCGCATTTTATCATATTTTATTATACATCTCTGCCACAAAGTAAATAATACTTCCCAACACCTTTCCCAAGGCTATGGCTAAAACTGCAATTCCCAGCCCTTTACGGAATCGGACTCTTCTTGCAAAAATAGGAATACTGTCCAACATCTCTGCAATAGCCAATGCCACACATCCTACAAAACACCCGGCAAAAAAACCGCAAAAAGCCAGTATCGCTGCACTAAAACAGAGCCATGTATCCGTTGTAAAAAAAGACAAACCAAACACATATTTCTGCAATAATTGCGGGAACGGATATGCACTGACCACTCCGCCGAAAATACAGCCGCATACCACAGCACTTTCGTAAGATAAAATTTTATTGGCAGTATGTGTCTTTCCCGCAAAACGCGGAACCAGTCCCAACGCCAACAAGGCGGTAAATACTCCACCGGATACCACTAAGCCGAATGTTCCTCCTAACAGGACCATTCCTATATTACTCATCCACATCTAACTCGATTCCTTCCCTGCCTGCAGTCTCAATCAGTGCTTTATTGACATCTTCATCATATATTTTCATCTCCACTTCCAATGGTGTAGGATCCGTTGTAATCCTACGCTTTCCAATATGATTGTAGAAAACAATAATGCCTACCCCAAGCCCTATGGAATATCCAAGTTCCAGCGGTCCGAGCCCCCCGCTTGACTGCCTCCCCAAGAGCCGGTAAGTCCTTTCAAACAAGGTGCTGATATTTATGTCATTATGAAAAGCCATAATAGTAAATGCCGTACCAAAAAAACAAATCAGGGAAACAAAAACTATCTTAACCGCATCTTTTTTCTTGCTGTTTTTTTGCTTTTCCACTTTTTCAACAACGATGTCATTTTCTCCCAGGGAAACAATTTCAATATTATCATCCAGTTTTTCTAACATTTGTATCACTTTTAAAATACTGATGACCGCCCGCTTTTCATTTAATCCGGAAAAATCAAACAAAAGCACTACTTTTAACTTTGCAACCAGTAATGCGTCCCTGCAGGTTATTTTAAAAAGATCCCCTACATAAACTTTATCCGTACTTACCTTTACGTTTTGATCCGCTTTCAAATAAACTAATTTCCGTTTCACTATCCGCTTCACCCCGGTTTTTCCATTCTGATATCATTCTCAATAAAAAAAGAAACACCACCTCATGATGATGTTTCTAGTATTTACCGTATTTTTCCACATTATTCTTTCACAACACAGTTTTTACCGCTATGCTTACCTTTGTACAGACGCTCATCCGCAATCTGAATCAATCTGTCAATTCGCAATCCGGGAATGGATTCGCTGATACCGAATGTCATGGTAATCTTTAATTTATGTTCGCCCGACTCAATGATAAGTTCTTCAATTCTCTTACGGATACGTTCCGCAACCTCTCCGGTAACATGATGATTTCCATTTATGATAACCAGGAATTCTTCACCGCCCCATCTGCATACACAGTCATCGCCACGGAGTGCCTGGGTAATTTCATTAGCAACTGCAACCAGAACTTCATCGCCCACATCATGTCCGTATGTATCATTCACTTTCTTAAAGTCATCAATATCGCCCATGATGATGCCGAAAATTTTGCCTTCGGAAATCAAGGCTCCCATACGGTTTTCCAGCTCAATATCCATGTAACGTCTGTTATACAATTTGGTCAGAGGATCTTTCTTGGCCATTTCATCCAACTGGGTATTTTTCATTGCAAGCTTATCGCTTCGATGATTGATATCCCAGAACAGAAGCATCATAAAAGCAAATATAACAGCAAACATTAACAAAGCATTTGTAACATACATTAACGTTTGTGCTGCTTTTTCAATTTCATATAAGGGCTCCATATGTTTGGAAATAATATAGCAGGCAAAAAATCCCAAAACGGAAAATACTGAAAATATCAATGTTTCCTTATTGCCATGTTTAAAGCATTCCCAAGTAAAAGTAATATAACATGATACCGCAATCATCGCTACGCAATACATATGAAATCCGCAGGCGAAGCCCACAAAAACAGAAGCTAACACCGCATGAGCCACTACCTCAATACAGGTTAACACAAATGCCAAATATGTTCTTTTTCTTCTAATGAGATAAATGATGCCCTGATATGCAAAAATAATTGCTCCGTTATAAATAATCATCGGAAGGACATCAACCGCCCAGAAAAATAAGGCGAATACGGCATGCATAATCGCCACCGCATTTAGAATTAATGCTGACTTACGATATTCGTCAAAAAAAACATCGCCTCTTTTTAATGCCTCGTAATAATGTTTTAAATTGCCCATAAGAACCCCTTTTTGCTACCGTCCCCTAATCAGTAAGCCAATACACAATATGTCAAGTATTATTATACCTTATCTTTCGGATTTTGCCAAGGAAAATAAAAAAATGTTGCCTTTTATTGTACCTGTTGGTAAAGTGTAAGGGAGAAAAAAGAAAGGAGGCACCAATCTTGCAGACGTCAAATCTGAATCCTTCATTACACGAAATAATGAATCATACCAATGAAGATTATCCTGTAGGCGTATATTATGTGGAACCTGCAAAAATGTACATGAATTATGTACGCTGGCACTGGCATGAGGAATTCGAAATTGATCTGGTAAAAGACGGAACCGCAGAATATACCATCGGCGATGAAAAAGTCACGGTATATGAAGGACAGGCAATTTTTATCAACCGCAATGTACTTCATTCCATTCATTCCGTAAATAATGATAACTGCATTATTCTTTCGCTCCTTTTTCATCCGCACTTTCTCTTTTCAAAAGAAGATTCTTCGCTGTTTACCGGTTACATCAAGGCAGTAGAAGAAGATCCGGAACTTAAATACATGATATTTGACAAAAAGGACATAAGAAACCGAAGCGTTTTAAGTTATCTGTCAGATATTCTGGATGCAAACTTTTCTCAGGAATTCGGTTATGAACTGGTCACTAAAAGTTCATTATGTCAGATTTGGCTTGTCCTGACAAAAAAAATAAAACACCGGGCAGAACCGGTAACCAAAAAAGAACGTGCGCTCTCACCGGATGAAATCCGCATAAAAGATGCCATTACATACATTGAACAACATTACTTTGAATCCATAACGTTAGATGATATTGCTGCTTCCATACATGTAAGTAAAAGCGAGTGCTGCCGCTGCTTCAAACGTGCTGTCAGCCTAACTCCCTTTGAATACCTGATGCGCTACCGCATTCTGAGGGCAGCCGATAAAATCCTGCAGAATGACAGGGAAATGTCCTCTATTTCAGAATTGGCAGCTTCCGTTGGTTTTAACAATACAAGTTATTTTAACAAGCTGTTCAAAAAATATTTTAATTGTACCCCAACAGAATACAGGAAGCTAAGTAAAATAGAACATCGCGACCAGCTAAGCCCCTTCGGTTTATCCCTGACACATATATAAAAGGTGTGGTTGACTATATCAGTCGAACCACACCTTTTTCCAATAAAATCGCGGGGTTATAAGACATTTTAGCTTTTCTAAGGCCTTCTTCTCCCATATCCTCTTCACGGTTTATAAATGGATACCCCTCCGCCGCATGTAAAACAAATTCACGGTTTATGATAGGGTACGCTCCCTGCACATCAGCAAAAGCTTTCTCAATATGGACAACAAACGTATCCTCCGTAAGAGGTGCTCCCAAAGAAAATGCCACTATTCCGTCCCTTGTACGGATGGCACCACCGACAAGTCCCAATTCTTCACGCTTTTTCAACGCCCGAAGTGTCACGCAAAATTCCGCACTTTTATCTTTATCTTCATCACATCGATTCTGTTCCCGCCATTTTTGAGCCATAGCGATACATTCTTCCAAATTCGCATCCGTAATAGCTTCATAACTCCACTCCGGATAATTCTGGATAAAGCGGTTAATATGATTACGTTTTGCATGCAACTTCTTCCCCGCCAAAGTACCCAGGCTCACTGCATCATAAATATAGTCTGCCGCATCCCTTTGATATTCTATAGAAAACCTGTCCGGATAATGCTTTTCCAGTTCTTCAAACTGTTCCCGCGTCACCAGATGCAGGGCAAAACCCTTATCATGTTCCTCGAAATATTTCATCAACATATCTAATGCTCCGTATGGATTTTTCCCAATCGGAAAAGATACCGTATCCCGTTTCGGATTATAAAAAACCAAACAATCTGATACAATCCCCCATTGGGTGCCATAATGCGGTGCCCAAAGATAATTGTTCGAAAAGGATAACTCACATCCCCGACTGGTTTTATATTGATAAAATTGTTCCAAAATATCTTTATCTTCAAAAGTTATGTCTTTCCATATAAGTTCCATAATGATATTATATCTCCAAAACAATATTTCTTATACTCCAAACAAATCATTGTGTATATAAGGTTTTTGTGCCATAATTAAGTCTGCTTTTAATTTTGCATCATCCAAGATATGTGCCGTTATTCAAATCAATTCATGGCACCTGCTCCACCATTTACGGTACACTTACAAATAAAAGAGCAATCTTTCTTACGGATTGCCCTTTTCTGTATTAATTATCATTCATCTTCGCCAGCTTAGCCGCCTGATCGGCTGCAATACAAGCATCAATAATTTCCTGAATATCACCGTTCATAATCTTCTCAAGCTTATATAATGTCAAACCGATTCTATGGTCTGTTACGCGGCCCTGAGGGAAATTATAGGTACGAATCTTCTCGGAACGGTCACCGGTACCTACCTGGCTTCTACGAAGCTCAGCTTCTGCATCATGCTGTTTCTGCATCTCCAAATCGTACAACTTAGCACGTAACAACGCAAATGCTTTCGCTTTATTCTGAATCTGAGACTTTTCAGTCTGGCTGTAAATTACAATACCGGTAGGCATATGTGTCAGACGAACTGCAGAGTCCGTCGTATTAACACACTGTCCTCCACAACCGGAAGCTCGCATTACGTCAATTCGTATATCATTATCGTTAATAACAACGTCAACTTCTTCCACTTCAGGCATTACCGCTACGGTAATGGTTGATGTATGAATACGTCCGCCCGATTCGGTTTCCGGCACACGCTGTACACGATGAACACCACTTTCATACTTCAACTTAGAATATGCCCCCTGACCGGAAATCATGAATTCAACTTCTTTCATGCCACCGATACCAATTTCATCCACGTTGATAGTTTCAATCTTCCAACGCTGGCTTTCTGCATAATGCACGTACAAACGATACATTTCAGCTGCAAACAAAGCCGCCTCATCGCCGCCGGCACCCGCACGGATTTCCACAATAACGTTTTTGTCATCGTTAGGGTCTTTCGGTAAAAGAAGAATCTTCAACGTCTGCTCTAACTCTTCCACACGCTTCTTTGCGTCCGTAAGCTCTTCTTTTAACATTTCGCGCATATCTTCGTCGCTTTCCTCTTCCAACATGGCGATACTGTCTTCAATATCCTGTTTCGACTGCTTATATTCTTTATAAGCATCTACAATAGGCGTCAAATCGCTCTGTTCCTTCATTAACTGGCGAAAACGCTGCTGGTTATCGGTTACCCCCGGTTCCTGCAACTCACCCATAATTTCTTCAAAACGAATCAGCAAATCTTCCAATCTGTCAAACATATTAATCCTCCGTATATGTGGCATATACCACTCTGTTCAAACCAGCAAGATCTTTCTTTACTACAATATCAATATATCCGTTCCGACGCAAGATATCACACACATCCTCCGCCTGATTATATCCAATTTCATAAAAAAGCATTCCTCCACGGCTTAAAAAGCATTTTGCTTCTTCCGTAATCTTCCGATAAAAATCCAAACCATCCTCGCCACCGTCCAAGGCACTCATCGGCTCATGCTCACGCACTTCCCTCTCAAGGGTTTCTATGACTTTACTCTCTATATAAGGTGGATTTGATATAATCAAATCATACTTTCCTTCTACTTGACCGAACAAGTCACTTTCAATAAATGTTGCCTCAATACCAAGATTCTCGGCATTTTTTCTTGCAAGCGCCACCGCTTCCGGCTGAAGCTCCGCCCCGACGCCAATACAGTCGTTACTGTATTTCAACAAGCTTAAAAGGATGCAGCCTGAGCCACTACACATATCTAAAATCCGCATGCCGTCATGCAAATGCATCATAGCCTCTTCCACAAGACACTCTGTATCCTGTCTTGGAATCAGTGTGCTTTCATGGGTTTTAAATGTAAGCCCCATAAAATCCTGTTCACCGGTAATATACTGTAACGGCTCCCCGGATGCCCTGCGCCTGATACATGCGTTGTATCCCTTCTGTTCCTGCTCCGATACTTCTCTGTCACCATGAGCCAGTAAATCATTTCGATGGGTGTGACAAATATACTCCAAAAGAAGCCTGGCATCCAGCACGGCTTCTTTACAATCATTTTCTTTTAATTTGTTTACTCCGGATTCATATACTTCTTTATATGTCATACTCTAATCCTGCGCTGTCTCTTCTTCTGCACTCTCCGGTGTTTCTTCATCGCTTTCATCAAGCCATCCATCCTCTGCAGAAGCGTCATAATCAAAATTCTCCCTAAGATATGCTTTCCAGTCAAACACAGCTTCTACCGCTTTTATTGCAACCTCAACCATATCCTCATCGGGTTCTTTTGTCGTAATACGCTGTAACCACATTCCCGGTGCCGAAATCAACCGGATAAACCAATTGTCGAATTTTCCTGCAAGTCTTAGCACCTCGTAGGAAATACCTGCTATAACAGGAATCAACGCTATACGCAGCACTAATTTCAATGCCATATTATCCACCCGGATAAAGAAAAAGCAGATAATACTGATTACCATTACAATCAAAAGAAAACTGGTTCCGCATCTTCTATGAAATCTGGAACTTTTCATGATATTTTTGACATTTAAGGCTTTACCGCTTTCAATACAGTTAATACATTTATGTTCAGCACCATGGTACATAAATACCCTGCGGATATCCTTCATCAGGGAAATCAGCAATACATATACCACAAATATAACCACTCTGATAACACCTTCAATTATGGCAATCAAAGAAGGATTATTTATATATTTCTCCAAGAAAGAAGCAACAAAATAGGGCAGAACCATGAAAATTCCCAAAGCGAGAATCAATGAAATCACCATGGTGAATCCCATCATTACATTTTCAGCCTTGGAACCAAACATTTTTCCCATAAAACGGTCAAAACCGGTTTCTTTTTCGTCTTCTTCCTCATAAAAACTTGCGGAAAAAGTCAATGTCTGCATTCCCAAAACCAAAGAGTCCACGAAATTAAAAACACCTCTGATAAAGGGCACTTTCCTCGTCCAACTCTCTGACTGCTCATATCCTGTTACATGCAGTTCTATTGCCTTATCCGGCTTACGCACTGCCACGGCATAACGATCCTTATTACGCATCATAATACCTTCCATCACAGCCTGTCCGCCGATACCTGAATAACATGATTTCTTTTTTGCCATTGGTTTCCTCCGAAAAAGAGTTCGCTTATTATTGTATTTCACGGGAATCCCCTATGAAATAAAAATTAAGGTTGAGATACCTAGATACCTCAACCTATCATGTCGCTTATTAGCCTTCCACACCGTACTTCTTATTGAACTTATCAATACGTCCACGAGCCTGTGCAGCCTTCTGCTGACCTGTGTAGAAAGAATGGCACTTAGAACATACTTCTACGTGGATATCCTTCTTAGTAGATCCGGTTACAAATGTGTTGCCACAGTTACAGGTTACGGTTGCCTGATAGTATTCAGGATGAATTCCTTCTCTCATTTTCTCACCTCTCTATATTAAAAAATAACCTTTTTTGCTTTTCTAACAAACAGCTTGTTCATTATAACACGCGTTTATTGGGATTGCAAGTACTTTTTACATCCAATGGATTTTTTTCATCATTTCTACAAATTCACGATTATTCCGCGTTTTGGAGAACAAGTCAATAACTTTATCTACCGCGTCTTCAGCCTTCATCCCGTTAAACGCTTTACGCATAGAGTTAATTGCTTCCAATTCTTCGGGATTCAATAACAAATCTTCTCTTCTTGTTCCCGACTTCGGAATATCAATTGCAGGGAATACCCTCTTTTCGGACAATTTACGGTCCAGCACCATTTCCATGTTACCGGTACCCTTAAATTCTTCATATACAACATCATCCATTTTACTTCCGGTCTCTACCAAAGCCGTTGCAAGGATGGTAAGACTTCCGCCCTCACGCATGTTTCTTGCCGCACCAAAGAAACGCTTCGGCATGTGAAGTGCCGCCGGATCAAGACCACCGGATAACGTTCTTCCGCTGGGTGGAATAACCTGATTATACGCTCTGGTAAGACGTGTAATACTATCCAACAGAATGATTACGTCCTGCTTATGCTCTACCAAACGTTTTGCGCGTTCAATTACCATTTCAGATACTCTCTTGTGATGCTCAGGTGTTTCATCAAAGGTAGAATAGATAACTTCTACATTATCACCTTCAATAGCCTCCCTGATATCCGTCACTTCTTCGGGACGTTCATCAATCAACAAAATAATCATGTGCATATCCGGATTAGAATATTTTACACACTTGGCCACCGATTTTAACAGGGTTGTTTTACCTGCCTTCGGCGGTGATACAATCATACCACGCTGTCCTTTACCTACCGGACTGATTAAATCCATAATACGCATGGACACCGGTGCTCCCGGGATGTCCAACTTAATCTTTTCATCCGGAAAAATAGGAGTCATATCCTCAAAGTTTCCACGTTTCTGGGCAACTTCCGGAGTATAACCGTTAATCTTTTTGATATATAAAAGAGCAGAAAACTTCTCGTTCTGGGTTTTAATACGGGTATTTCCTTCAATAATATCACCAGTCTTCAACCCGAATCTGCGGATTTGGCTGGGTGCCACATAAACATCATTCTCACCGGGCAGAAAATTCTCACAGCGGATGAAACCATATCCATCCGGTAACACTTCCAAAATACCGCTTGCCGCAATACCACTGTCTAACTCTGCCATATTCTGCTCAAGCTTTTCATCCTTATTTTTATCGTTTGATTCTGTTTTTTCTTCTGTTTTTATATGTTCTTTGCTTTTTTCTTCTGTTTTAACCACTTCTTTCTCTGCTTCCGCCTGCTCATTCTCTTTTGCAACCAGAATATCTACCAACTGCTCTTTCTTCATGGTCGATACCCCTTTTACGCCAATGCTTTTGGCAAGGTCACGTAACACCGTAAGTCCGAGTGATTCATACTTCTCTCTCATAAAAAACTCCTTCCCGATTTTATCCTTTATTTCATCAAAAAGACATATACCATGTCTGCAATTTCAATTCATTCTTTTGTTTCATCTATCCTGGGATTTATAAAAAGATATGTCTGTCTGACTAGCGAGTTTATTATACAACATAATTTTCCAAATGAAAAGCATTTTTTGCATCCTTGCAGATTCTTTTTATTTGATGTAATATATTTTTGTTATTATTTTTAAGAAACGAGGTGCTCCATGTTACAGGACCCACTGACATTATATAAATTAATTGTACTATACATGTTGAATAAAGTAAGTTTTCCTTTGAGCAGTTCCCAGATAGGAGACTTTATTCTGGAAAAAGACTACACCAACTTCCTTACCCTGCAACAGGTATTTTCGGATTTAAAAGAAAATAATCTTATTGCTGCCAAAACCGTCAGGAACCGTACCTTGTTTTCCATTACCGAAGAAGGTATGAATACCTTATCTTATTTCGAAAACCGCATCAGCGATGCCATCAAGGAAGATATTGTATCCTACTTCCGTGAACACGAAATGGAATTGCGTAACGAAGTTTCCGTACTGTCTGACTACTATCGCGCCTCAAACGGAGAGTACGAAGCACATCTTTGGGCAAAGGACCGCAACACGGAACTTGTCAGCATTAAATTAACCGTTCCCACGGAAGAAATTGCGTCTTCCATCTGCACCAAATGGCAAGATAAAAATCAGGAGATTTATCAATATTTAACGGAGCAGTTGTTTTAACTGCTCCGCTTTTATTTCTCACCATTCTTAATTATCTGCGGTTTTATTCTTTTCCTTTTTCAAGTCTTTCTTTTTCTTCCCTACGGATTCGTTTCATGTGCTCATCAATCTTCTTTTCGTATCCCTCAGCCGAAGGCACGTAAAACTTACTTCCACTCAATTCATAAGGGAGATATTGCTGCTCAACATAATGATTCGGATAATTATGGGCATACTTGTAGTCCAGCCCATGTCCGAGTTTTGCTGCCCCTTTGTAATGTGCATCCATCAAATGTGCAGGCACCGGCAAATCCCCGGTTCTTTCCACGCACTCTGCAGCACTATCTATGGCTACCACCGCCGCGTTACTTTTAGGTGCGCTTGCCACATAAGCCGCTGCCTGCGCCAGAATTATCCGGGCTTCCGGCATTCCGATACGTTCCACCGCCAAAGATGCACTTACCGCAACCGATATAGCGTTGGGGTCTGCATTACCCACATCTTCTGATGCACATATCATAATTCTCCTTGCAATAAAAGTGACACTCTCACCGGCTGCCAGCATTTTAGCCAGATAATATACAGCCGCGTCAGGATCCGAGCCGCGCATACTCTTGATAAAAGCAGAAATTGTATCATAATGATTATTGCCACCCTTGTCATATCGCAACAATTTCTTTTGAATACATTCTCCCGCCACATCCAAAGTAATATGTATCTTACCGTCATCACCTCTTGGTGTAGTCATAATACCCAATTCAACAGCATTCAACGCATGTCTTGCATCTCCACCTGACATATCTGCCAGAAATTCCACCGCCTCATTATCAATCACGGCATCATAGGACCCCATGCCACAATCCTGATTATAAACAGCTCTTTCGATTAGTTTCTTTATATCTTCTTTTTCCAAAGGCTTTAGTTCAAAAATTGCAGAGCGGGAAATCAAAGCACCATTCACTTCAAAATAAGGATTCTCCGTAGTCGCACCGATTAAAATAACAGTACCGTCTTCAACAAAAGGAAGCAGAAAATCCTGTTGTGCTTTGTTAAACCGATGAATTTCATCCACAAACAGTATGGTCTTTTGCCCATACATTCCCAAAGTATTCTTTGCCTGTTCCACCACATCTTCCATATCCTTTTTACCGGAAATGGTAGCATTAATCTGGGTAAACGCTGAACTTGTGGTGTTGGCAATTACCTTTGCCAGCGTTGTTTTACCGGTTCCGGGCGGACCGTAAAAAATAACCGACTGAAGTTTGTCCGCCTGAATGGCACGATACAATAATTTATCTTTGCCTATGATATGCTGCTGTCCCACAACCTCATCTAATGTTTTAGGACGCATTCTGGCGGCCAAGGGCGATTCCTGCTTCATTTTATTTTCCCTCATATAAGAAAACAAATCCATTTTATCCTCCATACCACTATGGTATCCCTATTATTCTGCTAAAAGTTCATGGCATTGATATATGTTTCTTCAAATCCCGGCAATTCAGCCAAATTACATTCTTTCACCTTGGAAAGTAATTCTTTCAATTCTTCTTCCACCGGTTTTTCGCAAACTGCCGGTCCGGCAGAAACCTTTTGTTTCTCCAATGCCAGCGCATAACGGTATGCACCTTCCAAAGATGTATTGCCGACTACTTCTGTTTTATCCCTGAATTCTTGGGGAAACAATCCTATTTCCAATGCTGACGGCATGTCAAGATAATATCCCAAACCACCTGCAATATACACTTTATCTATTTCTTCAACGCGGATACCATATTCTTTTGCCAGTAAAACAATTCCCGTATATACAGCAGCTTTGGCTTTCTGCAGTTCACGAATTTCCTGCTGTCTGACCAGTGTTCTTCCCACAATACACCCCAATTCAAAATACTCATCAGCCAGACAACCCGTACGGTCTGCCTTCTTCTCCAAAAGGATCTGCGCCACCGCTTTAATCAATTGGCTTCCGTATACCTTTTGGTCAAATGCCGGTCCCGCCGCCGCTGACAAAGCCAACATCCTGTCACTGTTTCCGATAACCATTTCCGCATTGGTTCCAAGATCAATAAGCATAGACACTTCCTTTTTCTGCCCAAAGCCCAACGTATACAATCCGGAAACCACATCTCCACCGATAAATGCAGATATTCCCGGAATTAAAATTGTCCGTATTCCGCATACTTCCGTTTCTGCCTGTCCGGCCTTTTCCGTTTTAAAAGGATAAACACCCAGAGCGGCAACATCATAGCCCATGAGAAGATGCCCCATAACCGTATTCCCGGAAATCACTATCAATTTGGGTGTACGTTCTTTTGCTAATTTCTTCACACCATTTTCAATGGTTTCTAAAATCAACACCTGCAGTTCCTCTTTTTTACCTGCATTGGCATTTGAAATTCTTGAAATTACATCTGCTCCGTGTAACTGCTGGGGATTCAAGGATACAAACACTCCCATCTGTTCCCCCGTTAATGCATTAATTAAATACATTCCTATCGTCGTTGTTCCTAAATCTACCGCAACCACAGTAGGAATTTCACCTGTCGCCTCTGTAGCCGCTTCCATTGGTGCCCCGGCACTCTTTGTCACTACATCCGCTTCCTTTTTTTTACTACCACACAACCCGCAATTGCTGCAATCCACACAACCACCGGCCGGAAGTGATACTGTTATATTTTCAGACAAATTGGTTTCTCTCCTTATCATAAACATATCCAATACCCGCAAGTTTTTCCTCTACTTCCTTGCGGTCTAACGATAAATCTTCGTACATTTCTTCCGCATTTCCATAAAAATCACGCAGCTTTAAATTCAAAAAACTTAATAACATAACCGGATCCTTGGGAATCATACACCGAACCTTCTTTCTCCTGATAAAAACTTATTCCTATCAAGTGTCTCTGTAACAATCTCCACGAAAGAAAAAGCGATGGAGCATATCCACCGCTCTTTCTATAGATTATAAAATATCCTTCTTGGGAAATCAACCAAAGAATGCGCCTCATCTTTCACTAGCTTTTTCTACCTCATCGAAAAGAACCACCGCATAAGGCTTTCTTTTGACCGTCTTAGTCAATTCCTGTTTTATCTGATATAATTGGTCATTATCTTACTTTCCTCAGGATTAGGTGTAGGGAATCCGGCATTTTTTCCTGCCTCAATGCACTTTAACATCCATGCCATGTTTCTTCCCAGATAGCGCATAATCTGCAGCCCCTCTGCATCCTGTAATACATCCTCACCCTTACCATTGGCTCCGTGTACCATATTCCAATATCGGGAAGATACCACAGGCATATTATTAATCATAAAATATTTATTTATTGCATCTATCGTTGCTGTAGTTCCGGCACGTCTGGCTGATACTACTGCTGCTCCGGGCTTATATGCAAGTTTTGAAGACGCCGCATAAAAAAGGCGATCCATAAATCCCAAAAGACTTCCATTCGGCGAAGCATAATATACAGGACTTCCTACAATAATGCCATCACAGGAATCCAATTCTGCAATTGTTTCATTGACTACATCATTCCATACACATCTTCCCGTTTTGGTACAGCCGCCGCAAGCTGTACAGCCGCCTACCGGCTTGTTTCCTATCCAAATTTCTTTTGTTTCAATGCCTTCCTGCTGTAATGTTTTGGCAACTTCCTCTAAAGCAGTATGTGTACATCCTTCTTTATGAGGACTTCCGCAAATCAATAAAACCTTCATTATCCATTCCTTCCTGTCACTTTATGACCTTCTTTTACATTCTATTCTCAAGAAACACTTCCATACCCGTTAATTTATGTTGCAACAAAACTATTCCTTTATTTAATTCTGATACACGATATTCTATTTGCTCCATATCATCTTCATATAAGATAAAGTTGCCACTCTCAGGTTCCGGATATCGTAACGCATACACGTAATGTCCTCTATTATAAATACGCTTCATAAAATCTTCCAGACTATTACATTGTTCTTTCTCATAAAAAGCCTGAT
>CAZYVY010000006.1:0-360 GCA_964651555.1 uncultured Lachnospiraceae bacterium
TATGATGCGCAAAACACATGGTGATGACTATGCTATCGCATGTTGTGTATCTTCAATGCGTGTTGGTAAAGAAATGCAGTTCTTCGGTGCAAGAGCTAACCTTGCTAAGTGTCTCCTTTACTCATTAAACGGCGGTGTTGATGAGAATACCAAGAAACAGGTTGCTCCTAAGACCTTTAAGGCTTACGAAGGCGATGTTTTAGAATATGATAAGGTAATGGAACTTTACAAAGAAATGATGTCTTGGTTAGCAGGCGTTTATGTAGATACTTTGAACTGTATCCACTATATGCATGACAAGTACTGCTACGAGCGTGCACAGATGGCACTTCATGACAGAGACGTTAGACGTTACTTTGC
>CAZYVY010000006.1:370-63214 GCA_964651555.1 uncultured Lachnospiraceae bacterium
ACAGGTATTGCAGGTCTTTCCGTAGTTGCTGACTCACTTTCAGCTATTAAGTACGCTAAGGTTACAGCAATCCGTGACGAAAACGGTATTATCGTAGATTACAATGTAGAAGGCGAATTCCCTAAATACGGTAATGATGATGACCGTGTAGACTCTATCGCACAGGAAATCGTTACTACGTTCATGAACTATGTACGTAGCCACCACACATATCGTGATGGTTTCCCTACAACTTCTGTATTAACCATTACTTCTAACGTAGTATATGGTAAGAACACAGGTGCTACACCTGACGGACGTAAGGCAGGCGTTCCTTTCGCTCCCGGTGCTAACCCCATGCACGGAAGAGATACAAGCGGTGCTGTTGCTTCTCTTGCTTCTGTTGCAAAATTACCTTTCCTTGATGCACAGGACGGTATCTCAAATACCTTCAGTATCATTCCTAATGCACTTGGTAAGAACAACGATCTCTTCTCTGACAACATCGACGCAGAAATCTGTGGCGATTGCGGATGTGGAGACAGTATTTGCGTAGATGGTTCCGACTCATTCCAGGTTGACAACTTAGTTTCTCTCCTGGACGGTTACGTACAGAAGGGCGGACACCACTTGAACGTTAACGTATTTAACCGCGAAACATTAATGGATGCTATGGAACATCCTGAGAATTATCCTCAGCTCACAATCCGTGTATCCGGTTATGCAGTAAACTTCATTAAACTTACTCGTGAACAGCAGATGGACGTTATTTCCAGAACATTCCACGAGTCACTGTAATTAATGATTGGTCATATTCATTCAATCGAAACCTTCGGTGCCGTTGACGGCCCGGGGGTTCGATTTGTAATATTCTTTCAAGGTTGCCCTATGCGTTGTGCATATTGCCATAATCCGGATACCTGGGCTCCCGGTCAGGGAGAAGAACATTCCGTAGATGAGCTTTGGGAACGTTTTGAACGCAACAAAGCGTTTTATGGTAATGGTGGAGTAACCGCCACCGGCGGGGAACCTATGATGCAAATTGATTTTTTAATTGAACTTTTCACAAAGTTCCACGAAGAAGGCATTCACACCTGTTTGGACACTTCAGGCATATGCCATAATCCCAATAATCCGGAATGGATGAAAAAGCTTGATGCACTACTGAAAGTCACTGATTTGGTAATGTTAGATATCAAACATATTGATACGGACAAGCATAAAAAACTTACCGGTCATTCCAATGAGAATATCATTGCATTTGCCAGATACCTTTCAGACAAAGGTAAGGATATGTGGATTCGTCATGTTCTTGTTCCCGGCATTACAGATTCTGCTGAGGATTTATACCGCTTAGGTGCGTTTTTAGGCGAATTAACCACGCTCCATGCTTTAGATGTGTTGCCCTATCATACCATGGGTATTCCCAAGTATGAAAAACTTGGCATCCCCTATCCTTTAAAAGATGTTCCGGCAGCAGACAAGAGTCTTGTTCTGGAAAAGAAACAGATTGTGTTAAGGGCAATCAGTGAAACGAAACAAAATATGTCATATTAAAAATTTTCAATTTTTTTTAACATATCAGTGTTAGGTTGTCTTTTACCTCTTGATATTAAACTTTATTTATATTAAAATAAACTCAAGCAAAATATCTTGTATTTATAAGGAGGTTTATATTATGGCATATGTAATTGGTGATTCATGTGTATCTTGTGGTGCTTGTGCAGCACAGTGTCCTGTTGAGGCAATCAACGAAGGTGCAGACAAGTATGTAATTGATGCAGATTCTTGTATCGATTGTGGCGGTTGTGCAGATGCCTGCCCCGCTGAAGCTATTACTGAAGGCTAATAATTTCATATAGTAAGGATGAAAAGCATTCACCACAGTGAATGCTTTTTTCTTTTATTTGTAACTTTTTCACGTATTAACTCATCAATCTTTGTATAATGGGCATTCTCCCGCTCTACACGTTGCTTTTCCCTCTCTTCTTCCCTCTCATCCTGTAACCTGAACTGATAATCCATCTCTTTCTGGATAATTTCTTTTATTTCAGTGCCCAACTCCCTGTTATTTTCACTGACGGCTTCTGCTACCATGGCCTTTAGTAACATCTGAAGACGGTATGCCTTATCCTGCTTATCTTCCTCCTCTGCTTTACTATTATGTGGCGATTTGAGTTTATTTGAATTTAAAATCATCAGTTGCGGACTACCGTTTTTTCTTTCCATAGGTTCAACCGCTCTCGGTTCTGTTGCTCCCTGCTTTTCCAATATGGTTCTTATTGCTTTCAGCTGTAGTCCTTCCTCCTTCAACTGTTTTATGTATATAAACCGCTCGATATCTTCTTTTGTATAGTAACGATGTCCTTGTTCATTCCTCTTAACCGGCAGATTTAGTTCCTCCTCCCAATACCGCAATACATGATTCTCCACTTTCACTTCTTTTGCAGCCTCCGAGATAAAATACATTGTTCGCATCATAAAAACAAACTCCTTTCATAACAATATCTTTTTATTAACTTCTGTTATTCTTTTCTTTGTACTTTATGGTTTTGTTTCCATTCATTTGGGCAATGAAAAAAGAACAAATCATGATGTGATTTGTTCTTTTCTTTCGTATCTTATCTTCGCTTATTTTGCAAGATTCTTAAATTGTGTATAATCAGGCAACCATGCAAGTTCAATGGTTCCTACAGGGCCATTACGCTGTTTTGCAATGATAATCTCTGCAACATTCGGTTTCTCTGTATCTTTATTGTAATAATCATCACGATAAATAAACATTACCACATCCGCATCCTGCTCAATTGCTCCGGATTCACGAAGGTCAGACATCATAGGGCGATGATCTGGACGTTCTTCAACCTTTCGGCTCAACTGGGACAATGCAACAACCGGTACGTTTAACTCTCTGGCTAATGCCTTTAACGAACGGGATATATCAGATACTTCCTGCTGTCTGGAATCGCTTTTTCCGCTTCCTGTCATCAACTGCAGGTAGTCAATCATAATCATATCCAGACCATGCTCCAGCTTAAACTTACGGCATTTTGAACGTAGCTCTGCAATACTGATACTACCTGTATCATCAATAATCAGTTTTGACTTACCCACAGCACCTGCGCCTTCCATCAGCTTGTCCCATTCTTTATCAGACAAATTACCCGTTCGCAGATTTTGCGAATTTACCTTAGATTCCATGGCAAACAGACGATTAACCAACTGCTCCTTAGACATTTCCAAACTAAATACAGCCACTGTTTTTTGGCATTTTACGGCCACATGCAACGCAATATTTAAGGCAAATGCCGTCTTACCCATAGAAGGACGTGCTGCTATCAAAATCAAATCAGAAGGCTGAAACCCTGCCGTAGAATAGTCCAAATCCGTAAAGCCGGTAGGAACCCCGGTAATTGCTCCCTTATTCTTTGATGCAGCTTCAATCATATCCAAAGCATTCATAACAACCTGTTGGATAGGCACAAAATCACCGGTATTACGTTTCTGTACAATATCAAAAACTTTTTTCTCGGTTTCTTCAAGAATGTCCTCAACCTCTTCCTTCCCCGCATAGCAGGTATTGCTGATACTTTCTGTCGTTCGAATCAGTTTTCGTAAAACGGACTTCTTTTGCACAATTTCCGCATAGTATTTTACATTAGCAGATGTAGGAACTGCCGTAATAAAATCCCTGACATATTCCAGGCTGCTTACCTCCGGCGGTACATCTTTTTCTTTTAATTTATCCTGTAGTGTCACCATATCCACGGATCTACCGGAATTCTGTAATTCTACCATGGTATCAAAAATGACACCATATTGTTTATTATAAAAATCTTCTCCGGTAATAATTTCCGAAGCCGTCACAATAGCCTGAGCATCCATAATCATAGAACCCAATACCGACTGTTCAGCCTCTGTGGAATGGGGCAGTACTCTTTTTATTACTGCTTCATCCATTTTTATTTCCTCAAATCTTTAATACGATTTTGCTTAATATAACTAAAACTTATCTTTAATTTGTCGCATCTACCTGCACTTTCAACGTAGCAGTAACCTTAGTATGAAGCTTTACCGGCACCTCAAAGCTTCCTACATGCTTAATGGAGTCAGAGAGCTGAATTTTCTTTTTATCCACTTCCTTGCCATACTGCTTAGAAAGCTCCTGCGCAATTTCCTTGGAAGTCACTGCACCGAACACCTTACCGCCTTCACCGGCTTTTACACTAACCTTTACGGTTATTGCCTCTAACTCTTTTCCCAAAGCAACCGCCGCATCATATTGTTCCTTGGCAACCTTTTCCTGATTGGCCTTCTGGAGTTTTAAGTCATTCATATTCGCTTCATTAGCTTCCACACCAACTTTTTTCTTAAGAATAAAGTTTCTTGCATAGCCATCGCTTACTTCTACCATATCTCCTTTTTTACCAAGAGATTTTACATCCTGTAATAAAATTACCTTCATGTCATTTCCTTTCTGTTGCATTCATCAGAATACTTTTTCTCTTCTAAATATCGTTATTTTCAATCATCTCATCCAAAGTTTCCTGCAAACGTTTCACCGCTTCATCTACGGTAACCTCCGTAAACTGTGCACCGGCGATATTCATATGACCACCGCCGCCTAAACGCTCCGTTACAATCTGAACATTTAATTCGTCAATGGAACGGGCACTTAAATATACCTTGTCCTGATACTCCGTAAATACAAAACTTGCTTTTACCCCATTGATATTCAACAATTCATTTGCAGCCTGTGCCGCAACAATAGTCGGACTTTGACAGCCGGAACCGTCACAAATAGAAATCGCATAGTCATTACGATAAATCATGGTATCACGAATTGTTTTGGCCTTAGCCATATATTCAGAAGCATCCTCACGGAACATCTTACGTACACGGGTAACATCCGCACCGCTTCGACGCAGAAATGCTGCAGCCTCAAATGTACGTACACCTGTCTTTGTCATAAAATTATTCGTATCTATCATAATACCGGAATACAGACAATCCGCTTCCACGGATTTTATCTTAGCTCCCGTATCCACATACTGAAGAATTTCCGCAACCATTTCACACGCAGATGATGCATAGGGCTCAACATAGGAAAGCGTAGCATTGTCAATTGTCTCTTCACCTTGTCTGTGGTGATCCAACACTACAATCGCTTTACAACGTCTTAATAATTCAGGGCACTCTGTAATAGATGGCTTATTGATGTCTACCACAACCAATACGGCATTATTTCCAACCTTTTCCAACGCCTCCTGACTGGTAAGAATCATATCATCTTCATAGT
This sequence comes from uncultured Lachnospiraceae bacterium, assembly GCA_964651555.1. Classification (GTDB taxonomy): domain Bacteria; phylum Bacillota; class Clostridia; order Lachnospirales; family Lachnospiraceae; genus UBA3766. The sequence continues at coordinate 5,649 of CAZYVY010000006.1, forward strand.
CTGCATTCTCGGCAAACAACTCCACCATAGGACGCAAAGAAGTAGTAACATCATTCATTACAATATGCGCCTTACGTTGCATAGATTTGGCGATGGCATAAATACCCACAGCTGCTCCAAAACTATCTGCATCCGGGAGCCTGTGTCCCATAACAAAAAGCTGGTCTTTTGCTTCAATAATTTCTTTTAATGCCTGAGCTTTAACACGCGCCTTAACGCGGGTACTCTTTTCCATTTGCTGACTCTTACCGCCGAAATACTGGATATTACCGGGAATCTTCACTACTGCCTGATCTCCGCCGCGTCCTAATGCAAGGTCCATGGCCGCCCGGGCAAATTCCACATTCTGGCTGTATGTAAGTCCACCCAAGCCAATACCAATACTTAATGTAACTGCAATTTCATTACCGATATTAACGGTTTTTACATCTTCCAATATTTCAAACTTTGCTTCCTTTAGCTGAGAAACTGCTTTTTTACGGAGAATCAGCAAATACTTATCTTTTTCAAGCTTTCGAACAATACCGTCAACAGAAGCAACATATTTATTTATTTTACGGTCAATCAAAGCAAGCAGAAGCGAACGACGGACTTCTTCTACTCCTTCCAAAGCCTCCTCGTAGTTATCCAAATAAATTAATCCAACTGCAAGACTTTGGTCATCATTTTCACGTAACGCAATTTTAAGAGCGGTCTCGTCAAACAAATATAGTCCGATGATATAACACTCATCCTCTTCCATTTCCAACATGTCACTGCTCCGGACCATATCCGTTACACTGATTTTCTTCATCTTGGCAAGATACTCTTTTTCACCATAACTGATTTCTATTTGGCTTTCTTCATTTTCTGAAGGAAGCTTGTCTAATGTTAAGGATGAAAACAAATTCGTAACAGACTTGTTATAACCCTTTTCTTCCCCTACCAGATGCTCAAACTCTATATTAGTCCACAAAACCTTACCTTTATGGTCCAAGAGTGCATGCGGCAACTGAAGTTCACGCAAAATCTGACGCTGAACCTGCCCATACTCTGTTGCAAAACTAATCAGTTCATTCACAATAAATTGTCTGCTTTTTATATTGGATATCAATAATCCAATAAAATAAAACAGTACAATAACATTCAAAATAATACCTGCTCTGTAATCAATAAAATAAAGTCCTATTGTTGCCAAGGCAAGTATAATTCCCAATACATAAAGATGTATTCTGTAAATTTTAAATTTACCTTTTAATTTCACCTTATTAGACATATCAAACCTCTTAGTATGATCTTTTGTTCCGTCACTGGTTCTGCTCTTGTTCTGTGGCTATTCCCACATTTATGATTATAACATTTTCCCAACAGAACTTCCATAACATTATTTTGAATGTCATGGCATTTTTATACTATATTTTGCGGTTTTACGTCATCCTTCTTTGTTTTTCGTCAATGAGGATACTCACAAAAGCCCTTTATTCTCTCATAAAACAAAAAACCGATGCCGTAAGACATCGGTTTTGTTCTTCATTAATCTACTGTGTAAGGCATAAGTGCAACGTGACGTGCTCTCTTGATAGCAACAGTCAGTGCTCTCTGATGCTTAGCGCAGTTTCCGGTGATTCTTCTGGGAAGAATCTTACCTCTTTCAGATACATATCTCTTTAACTTAGCAGTATCCTTGTAATCAATAACATTATCCTTGCCACAGAAAACGCATACTTTCTTTCTTCTGCGCATTCCGCCTTTTCTCTTCATGGGAGAATCGGATTTATCTGCTTTCACGAATGCCATAATATTGCCTCCTATCTGAAATCAAAAACAATTAGTTAAACGGCAATTCCTCCACAATTCCATCAGGAATACTCATGAAGTCTCCATCTGCCGCTGCAGGTGCTTCATTTCTGCTGTAATTAGAATTACCTGCATATCCCCCTTCGCTTGAAGCATTCTTGCTTTCTGCGAATTCCTGGTCTTCTGCAACAACATCTGTTGTATAAACCTTCTGACCATCTTTATTGGTGTAACTTCCGGTCTGAATACGACCGGTAACCAATACCTTAGTTCCCTTGTGTAAATATTTTTCAGCAAACTCGCCCGCCTTACCAAATGCAACAATATTGATAAAATCTGTATTGTTATCCTCTCCGCGGTTGAATCTTCTATCTACCGCAAGCGAATATCTTGCAATAGCTGTAGGGTTCTCCCCCTGAGAATATCTTACATCGGGATCTCTTGTCAAACGACCCATAAGAATTACTTTATTCATATATACCTACTTTCTATGCTTCGTCCTGTCTAACGCATAAATATCTGATTACATTGTCCATGATACGAATTCTGTTTTCGATTTCGATGGGCGCAGTAGATTCAGCTTCGAAAGCGATGAAATAGTAGTAACCTTCACGCATCTTCTGGACTTCATAGGCCAATCTCTTCTTGCCCCAATCATCCACATTTGTGATTGTTCCACCGAATCTTTCGATGAGCGCCTTGCACTTGTCTACAACAGCTACTCTTTCATCTTCTTCGATTTTAGCATTGACAACAACAGCTAATTCATACTTGTTCATGCTTGTTACCTCCTTTTGGTCTCTGGCCCCTTGCTTTTGCGCAGGGAGCAAGGAATTTTAATACATCACGGTTTATTATGATAACACACTTTTTCAACGGTTTCAAGTGTTTTTATGCTAAAAATTTACAAGCAACCACCTATTTTTCTACATCCGGAACACATATTACATAATAGTCATTTCGGAACACTTCCCCATACTGACCATCCTGTAAAAGCCCGGTAATCAAAGGCGATTTTTTATCCCATTCCGGAGACGTTTCCAAAAGATTCTCATAATACTGTGCTTCGTAAATCACAATCGGATACATTTCCAAAGCATTCAAATCCGCCTGAAGTTCCTCATAGGGATAGGAATCCAGAGAAGGCCAGGTATGTCCGATAGCGCATTCCAAATCCAAGGCATAAAAGAGCAATGGCGAGCGCCCCCAAACAATATATTCTTCTTCCTCGCCAAAGTTTTCCCGGATATAAGCCGTCAACTCTTCCAACATAAATGCATTGGTCTCCGTAGTCTTCATTCCTGCAAGAATCTCGTTATTTCCTACCGAAACCTTAGAGCTACCATCCATTCCTACATCACCGAAAACAAAAAATCCGTGGAATATAAAGGTCTGTAACATAACAACTACCGACAGCATGGCTCCCACTGCCACATAGGGTTTCCATGAAAACTGCAGTATTTTCTTCTTTTTAACCTTTGTTGCATCTTTATTATTATGCTCCCCGGTCTTCCACAAAGAAATCAACGTTCCCAGCAAAACCGGCGCTACCAGATACAAATTGTTAAAATTGGAATAAAGCGCATTATTACTTCCAAGGGGAGATATAAAAATAATTACTAATGCCGCCACGGAATATAACTTCTGCTCCTGTGTAATTCTTTTCGAAAAAAGTGATAATCCCAAAGTGACAATGCCGAGGAATAAAAGGCACACACCCCAAACATACACCGAATGATAAGTCATATAATCCGTATTCAGAACGCCGTAGTACCAATACACCCTTAAAATACATAGGAAGAGTATTCCAAGAACCGCATAAAACGCAATTTTTAATGTCTTTTTCCGAAGGAAACCATATATAACAACTCCTACAACCGCTAAAAGAAGAAAGCCTGCAAACCACTTCAAATTCGTGGCATAAGAATTGTACATAGCATAAAACATGGAGAACGGCGAATACGCCGTTGCACTGTCCGTCATAGAAAACAGGCTGTTAATCATTCCCATGTATGCGCCTTTGCCAAAGCATAACTCAATGATAAGGATGGCGGGGAATACCACAGCAAGGTAGCCTGCAATACACATAACCGTATCCGTAAGCATTTCTTTTATCTTGCGTTTATTGATAACTGCATGAAAAAATACCACAACAATCAAAGCTGCCTGAAGTGCATTGGGAAACCGTACAAACAGATTAATACCAAGTACCACACCTGCCGCAAAAAGCAACCCTCTTTTATTTTTATGAAGTCCCTGTACCAAAAGCACAGCACCCAAACAAAACAGATAATAAGAAAGATATTGATACAACGTTACCTTAGGAGCCCAACTGAAACAAACCGCAATCAGCAGACCGGCAAACACCCCAAATCTGCAGTAATCTTTACGAAGGATAAAATACATAACCGCCGTCACTACGGAAAGCAACATAGTACAGTATATATTCATCCCCAGCATGGTGTGCCCAAAGGGCAGAACCGTTAAAAACTTGCCCACCAGATTGGCAACCAGTGTAGCAATCATCCACATCTGATTCATATGAGGAAAAGACTCAAAATTAGCCAGATTGTAACCTTGGTCTGCAATGCCGATTCCGATATTCACATGTAAGAACGGAAGCAAACATAAAATTCCGCAAAGCAGGATATCCATCCATTGCTTTTTCTTTTCCATGATTAATCCTCACTTTTATTTTCATTAAAAAACCTGTCTATTCCCGAAAGTTTTTGACCGATTTTATCCAAATGTAAAAGTTTTTCCATTCCGCGAAACAACAATTGGCGCAGTTCCTCTACTATACAGCCACCTGCAAATACACCCAAAACTACGATAACCATATGCAAAAGAAAATAGGGAGTTTCATAATATTCCGGTACTCTCCAGAGGGTTGTCCACAACGGGCGCAGCAACACATGCTCATGCAAAAGGTACACACCGAATGTCAGTCCGGCAATACAGTTAATTACCTTACTTATTTTTTCGCCCTTTATATTCATGTTTCTAAATGCCAAAAACAAAGCTACAGCTCCTATAATGGTAAACGGCGCATTATATTCATAAAAAACATTATAATAATCCGGAAGTTTACCGGTAATCTGTGACAAAGTTCCGATTACGGGAAGGGTCAAAAACAGGCTCAAAGAAGATATCACATAAACAAGCATTGGTTTACTCCATTTACCATTTACCGGTACATACAGACGGATATATGCCGCAATCATAAACAGACACACAAACCATATAATGCCATATCCTTTATCGTCCAGAGGCGTTGACATCGGTAGAAAGATTCTCCACACCCTTGAAAACAAAATCATCAATACTACGATGCAGGTTTTCAACTGCGTCTTGGACATTTTCCGCGCCGCAAGCCCCATAAAAGGCGCCAGAAGACACATAAAAATATAAATACTTGCAAACCAGTAATGTTGTGAGGTAATCGGTAAAAGAAACATGGATAACCAATATCCACCCGTATACTCTGCAGGCACCTTGCCTAATGCAAGAAAAATCAGCCATATCCCTGCCGAATAAAACAATACCTGAAGCCACAACCTTACTATACGGGTTATCTTAAAATTGCTGTCTGCCAGAAAATAGCCGCCGATTAACACATACACATTTACCGCTACTAAGGCAAACGCTTCTATTCCCCATGCAAACCATGTATTGATTGTAAAATAGTCACTTCCCCATGGTAAAAGTGTTCCGCTCTTGCCCAGATAATGGAGTACAATCACAAACAACATTGCTATAATTCTTAAAAGTTCAATATTTGCCGAACGTACTTTTTTCATGCTTTTAACCCCACCATTCTATTATGCGTCCTCTCTGATTTCTTTTACACTCTTCTCCAACACCCTGCGTGTCATCATTACCTGATGTCCGCAACCGATACATTGAAGTCTGAAATCCGCACCCTCGCGTAATACCTTCCATTCATAACTTCCGCAAGGATGCTGTTTTTTCAATTTCACTATATTGTTTACATGAATTTCCATAAATGACAAAACCTCTCTATAACAACTCCCACACAAAAAGAATTGTATATATAAACTTCACCGGATCTTACAACAGACCAAGCACTTCGCCGATTTTACCCTCAATCACAAGATTGGCTCTGGTCTCCCTTGCCGTCTGAGACTTATTAATCAATACCAGCTTATTTCCGCGATAATAATCAATCAGACCGGCAGCCGGCCAAACCGCTAAAGAAGTGCCGCCGATAATTAAAACATCTGCATTGCTGATGTATTGTATGGATTTGGTAATTACCATATCATCCAGACCTTCCTCATACAAAACAACGTCCGGCTTAATTACACCGCCACAGGCAGGACACTTAGGCACGCCTTCGTTTGCAGTAATTGCTTCAATACCATAAAAAGCATGGCATTTATCGCAGTAGTTCCGATAAACGCTTCCGTGAAGTTCCATAACCTCTTTACTACCGGCAAGCTGATGCAAACCATCAATATTCTGGGTAATCACTGCTTTTAACTTGCCCTTTTCTTCCCACTCCGCAAGCTTCAAATGTGCCGCGTTGGGTTTTACATTATCCATAATCATTTTATCACGATAAAAACGATAAAACTCTTCTGTTTTACGCCAAAAGAATGTATGACTCAAAATCGTTTCCGGCGGATAATCATATTTCTGATTATACAAACCGTCCACGCTGCGAAAATCAGGAATACCACTTTCCGTAGACACTCCGGCACCACCGAAAAATACAATGTTATTACTGTTATCAATCCACTCTTTTAAGGTTGCAATCTTTGTCTCCATTGGTACTCCTTTCGTCATTTACATCTGCTTGCGTACTACCCTGTATTCATCACCGTTCTGATAGTACGGGCATACACTACGCTGATTGGTCATCAGACGGACATAATCATCCTCATCCATATTGACCATGCACAAATACTCTTCGTAATCTTCATCATAATAGTAATGTGCACACTCATCACAATTTGTCTGCATTCGCATCCTCGCTTTCTCTATATCCTATCTTTGGCTATCTATCACATTATTCTTGCAAATTTATAAAACCTGGATCTGACACATGGTCATGGTTTTAAGTGCCGCTTCATTGGTTTCAGGCGTTACCGCTGCTACGCAGGTAGAGTCCAGAGAAATAGGCATTTCCGGATAATTTGCTTTTAAAAGAAGAGCATTGGATACAACACAAATATCGGTACACAAACCAACCAATTCAACACTGCAGGCCTCTGCTGCTAAATCCTCACCCACAAGTTCCGCCAAACGTACAGAGCCAAACGTAGGCTTTTCTACTTTTACCACCGGAACAGATACCGACTGTAACGCCTTTTCAACTTCCGCATTTAACTCCCAGCCCTTGCTGCCTTTGATGCAGTGAAGCACAGGCAGATTCTTTCCTTCAGAAGTTTCCATATAACTCTCTCCATGTGTATCATAAGTAACATAGATTTTATCCCACACGTTATCCGTAATCTTTTTTACAACATTGGGCACGATAGCCACAGCCTCTTTGGTACCAAGAGCCATATCAATAAAATCATTCTGCATATCTACTACAACTAAAATTTTCATAATTCCCCTCCTTGTATTTGCCCATATTTATAAAAGTATAACACAAAACAGCTGTGGATGTTAACACCCACAGCTGAATTCATAGCAATATTTATTTTTTGTTTTACAAGCTTACAGTCTTTGCTGTAGACCATGCAGAGTAGAATGTACCTACACCGCTAACCTTTTTATAGGTTCGAACCTGAATCTTGTAGGTCTGACCTGCTTTTAAGCCTGTAAAGGTCTTAGTACCGGTCTTGTAGTTGCCTACTGTAAAAGTCTCATAAACAGTGCTTCCTACCATGAAACGAACTTCGTAACCTGTAACCGCCGAAGAAGTCGTCCAATTACACTTGATAGATGTAGAAGATGCTTTTACTGCACTATTTAATGTCTGGCTTGTTAATCGAGCCATGGTTCGCCCTGTATTACGACAACCTGACAATGTACTTCCGACCAACGCACGGATAGTATATTTGTATACTGTACCGTTATTTGTCTTAACAGAAGTATCTGTCCATGTAAATGTGCTGTTACCACTAATGGTAGCTACTCTTGTCCATGTAGAGCCATTGTACGGCTTACGATAGATTGCATAACCTGTAGCACCGCTAATCTTATCCCAGCCCAACTGAATACCTGCCGCTTTGTTAATACGTGATGTGATATCAGGAGTGCCAACGTAGGTGATACCCTGAGGTTCACCTAATTCAGACTTTGCACTACCATGTCTTGCAATAACTCGATAATAATATGTAGTTCCACTCGTAGCTGTAGTATCAATAAAGTGGTTCGCTGTAACAGATGCTTTTAACAATGAATAGCCACTGGTTTTAGATGTGGAACGATATACTGAATAATATGTCGCACCGGGAACCTCATACCAATATACATGAACGCCAGACACCACATTCACAATTTTTCGATTGGTAGGAGTTGCTAACGTAGCCAAAGGCTTAAATGTATGACTATTATTTGTAGCATAAGTTTTTGCCGTCGAATCTGACCATCCATACATTGCAAACGAATCAGTTAACAATGAGTCTGGTGAGAAAATACTACTGCCATATGAGGTATTTGTACTATATGTCTTAAACATAATCAGATTGTAACAGGTACCAAACGCATAGCTGGAAATTGTATTGACGCTGTCTCCCAACGTAATATACTTCAAATTCTCGCAGTTTGCGAAAGCTCTTTCTCCAATGGTATTAACAGCATTAGGAAGTTCTATGGAAGTAAGCGCATCACAACCATAAAAAGCATATGTACCGATTGTATTTAAATTCTCAGACCATGTAATCGTTGAAAGTGCCTCACAGTATTCAAACGCACTTGAACCGATGGTATTAACATTATTGCCCATTGTTACTGTTTTTAATGCGGTACAGTTATAAAATGTATTACTTGAAACAGAAACCAATCCCGCACCCAAAGTAACTGTTGTTAATGCAGTACACTGTGAAAACGCACCACTACCAATACTTGTTACAGTACTGGGGAACTTCAATGTAGTAATCGGAGTATACGCAAATGCATAACTACCGATAGACACAAGACCAACCGCAAAAGTTACCGTACTTAATGATGTACAGTTATGGAATGCCTTGTAACCAATAGATACTACAGCTTTAGGAACATTTACTGTAGTCAAACTCTTACAATTCTGGAATGCATAATCACCAATGCTTGTAACACCGGCTCCAATACTTAAAGTCTTCAAAGATGTATTATTATAAAACGCATCCGCTCCAATGCTGGTTACAGAATCGCCAATTGTCACCTTAGTAATAGACGTACATCCCGAAAACATATAATTCGAAATTGCACAACTTGCATATATTTCTACAGTATCAATGCCTGTACAACCGTCAAAAATAGAACTTCCAAGACTTGTAACGGTTCCTGAAATCTTGATATTTCCATCCAAACTTGTACATCCGTAGAATGCATACCCTTCAATAGTCTTAAGTCCATAAGGGAGGTCAATTGTTTTCAAACCTGTACATCCGTAAAACGCTGAATATCCAATAGTACGGATACTGCTGGGGAATGTAACGGTTTTTAATGTTTTACAATTTCTAAATGCATAATCATCAATAGTAACTAACTTGCTTCCGAACGTAATAGTTGCCAAATTAGAACAGCCATCAAATGCACAATATCCAATCGTCGTCAAATTTGCCGGAAATGCCATTGACTTAAGGTTAGTACAACCCTGAAATGCATAATTTCCAATTGTAGTAAGCTTAGAGCTTGACTTAAAGGTTACCGTTGATAAATTAACACATCCATAAAATGCACTGCTACCAATTGTAGTAACACTTGCCGGAATAGTAACCGCCTTTAAGTTAACGCAATTATAAAATGCATCACCCTTAATTTCAGTCACACGGCTACCAATAGTAACAGACGTAAGGTTACTCATATTATAAAATGCATCATAACCTATACTGGTTACATAATCGCCGATTACAACCTTAGTAACGGAACCCTGATAGCTATACCAAGGATAATTACTTGCACCATAACCCTGCATCGCACCGGAACCGGTGATGGTTAATGTACCACTTGAATACTTCCAACTCAAATCATACCACGTTCCGCTAGTAGCATCTGTTACTGCTAAATCTTCACTTACTGTTTCTTCTGTAACTTCTTCCGTTGCTTCTTCAGTTACTTCTTCAGTTACTTCTTCAATTACTTCTTCTGTAACTTCTTCAATTGCTTCCTCTGCAACTTCTTCAATTGCTTCTTCTGTAACTTCTTCAATTGCTTCTTCTGCAACTTCTTCAATTGCTTCTTCTGCAACTTCTTCAATTGCTTCTTCGACAACTTCTTCAGTTACTTCTTCTGCAACCTCTTCTGTTGCTTCTTCGACAACTTCTTCCGTTGCTTCTTCAATTACTTCTTCTGCAACTTCTTCAATTGTTTCTTCCTCAACAACGTCTTCGATTGCTTCTTCGACAAGTACTTCTTCTGCAATTTCATCAACTACAGCTTCTTCCGAGAATTCAACCTCAACGCCTTCAGGAAGTACAGTTGTGGGTGTAGTCTGGGCACTTGCAATCATAACATCGCCGCATAATACACACGTGATTACCAACATTACCAAAAGCCTCTGTGCGAGCTTGGCAATTTTGATATGTTTCATAATCTTGCTCCTCCTTTATTCATATTTGTGATAGTTTACAGTATAGCATAATTTTTTTAAAATGGTAGTACTATTTTTTAAAAACGCACACATTTTTTTCACAAAAAAACACCGTCCGCTTTAAGTTTTTTCCTCTTTGCGGACGATGCCATTGTTTTTATTCAAATTATAAACTCACATATTTTGCTGTTGACCACGCAGAGTAAAATGAACCGACGCCATCCACTTTCTTGTAGCTACGCACTTGAACCTTATAGGTAACTCCCGGATATAAATCCGTAAAGGTCTTTACTCCTGTTTTATAATTACCTATGGTATATATATTATAAACCTCATCACCAATCATAAAACGCACTTCGTATCCGGTCACTGCAGCTGATGTAGTCCAACTACACTTGATAGACGTGGCAGAAGTCTTTGTTGCACTGTTTAAAACACGGCTACACAACCTTACCATAGTACGTCCCGCGCCTCTGCACCCCGACAAAGTAGACATATTACTGTCTGCCAATGCGCGGATGGTATATTTGTACACGGTACCGTTATTACTTTTTACCGAAGTGTCCAGCCATGTAAATGTTTCATTGCCACTGACAGTTGCAACACGCACCCATGTATCGCTCTCATAAGGTTTGCGATAAATGGCATAACCTGTTGCTCCTTCAATTTTATTCCAGCCGATTTTAATTCCATAAGCACTGTTCACACGGGAGGTAATATCCGGAGTATTGACAAACACCACACCTCTTGCTTCAGACCGTTCAGAATGTACACCATCCAGAATGGCTGTAATCTTATAATAATAGGTCTTTCCACTTTCAACATTTACATCCGTGAAATAATTCGTCGTTGGATTTCCAAGCCATTTATAACTTCCGTTGATACCGGTTTCGCTTCTCCACACCCCATATTTTGAGATTCCGTCTACGGCAGTCCACGTAATTTTTGCACCGGAAACCACATTTACAATAGGATTCGGCTTTTCCGGTATAGCAATATCTGCCGGCTCAATTTTATCATCATCTTCTTCGGAATCATCTTCTTCGGAATTATCTTCCTTCGAATCTTCTTCCTTATCTTCTGTTCCCGATGACTGGGTTGTTTTCTCCGTATAATCCACATCACTCATTGGATAAGCCGTCATAAAAGCCGTTGTGCTATAATCTGCATCTCGGGTATGTCCTGCAAAATTATCCATATTACGCAAAAAATATGAATAATATCCAACATAGCCTGCATCCCAGGTAGCATCCAGATTGTAATATACGCCACCGATTTTTACGATATTCCAGGAATGGGAAGTATTATTTCCTGCAATCAGACGACCGTCAATTCCCAGTTCCAATGTCAACCGGTAAAACAGATTGGAGTAACCCTGACACACCGCATTCTGATTAATGATTGCCGCATATGCAGTATATTTTATACTTGAAGTTCCTGTGTAATCATATGTAACGTTACCGCACAACCAGTCATATATTGTTTTGACCTTCTCGTAATCACTTTTACCGGTAAGATTCATTTCCTCAAGCAAGGCATCCACAGCAGCGTCTACCTCAGCCTCCTGCTGGGCTGTAGTGTAATAGGTAAACGTATAAGTCATATTCAAATAATATGTTCCTCCATATCCAAAACCATCTCTGGAAGCATTATATCCGCCACAATGATAAAGGATATAATCTCCCTCATCCGGCACTCCCGTGTGTTCACATGCCGCCAGAAAAACATCATAAAGCAATTGAACATCTGATGTATCAGATATCAAATATACAGTCACCGTCTCCTGTCTGGCTTTTAATGCAGCTCTTAATTGTACGCCTGCCTCTTCCACAGATTCACAGTATGTTATCGACCCATCTGCCAGTGTTGCATATCCGTGTTGTGAAACCAAATCGCTTTCATCCACAACATCCGCATACATAGGATTAACGTACGTAGCTGTCGCCGTCTCTAAAGGCACCGCTGTCTCCTGAGCCTTTGCATAAAGCGGAAAAATTCCTAACATAAGCACAAAGGCAAACAGCATCAAAATCAGTTTTCTTTTGTTCATAACTCTCCCCCTATCCTTTCTTGAATTACAAACTATGTTTCTTCTCTTTATCCCTAATTTAACGTTTCTTTGTTCTAAAATTCATCCACCACCTGAAACACGTAGAATTTCAAATAATAAGACTCTTCCGCCGCCCACAAAATCGGGTGATCCGGTGACTGGGTTTTAAATTCCACCTGCCTCAGACGCTTGTGTACCATATTGGCCGCCTGATGAATCGTAGCCGTAAACAATTCATACGTCATAAAATGCGAACAGGAGCAGGTTGCCAGAAATCCACCATCTTTTACCAGTTTCATGGCACGCAGATTAATCTCGCGATATCCTTTAATCGCGTTCTTTACCGACGCTCTTGACTTTGTAAAAGCAGGCGGGTCTAAAATTACCACGTCAAACTTCCTGCCTTCCTCTTCCAACCTTGGCAAAAGGTCAAACACATTATCCGCTTCAAAGTGTACCACATTTTCAAGACCGTTTAATTTGGCATTCTCTTCAGCCTGTTTCACCGCCAAATCCGAAACATCAATGCCCAGCACCTCTTTTGCTCCGCCCATACCTGCATTTAGTGCAAAAGAACCCGTATGGGTACAGCAGTCAAGCACACTTGCACCTTTACACAATTTCTGTATCGCCAAACGGTTATATTTCTGGTCCAGGAAGAATCCAGTCTTCTGCCCGTCCTTAATATCTACCCAATATTTTACTCCATTCTCCACAATCTGTACAGTAGTATCAAATTCTTTCCCGATAAAACCCTTCACTTGGGGAAGACCTTCTTTCAGGCGTTCTTTTGCATCACTTCTCTCATAAACACCTCGGATGGCGATACCGTCTTCCGCCAAAACCCGCTTCATTCCTTCCACAATAGAAAGCTTCCATCTGTCAATACCAAGTGATAAAGACTGTACCACAAGCACATCCTCAAACTTATCCATTACAAAACCGGGCAGAAAATCCGCCTCGCCAAAAATCAAACGGCAGCTTGATGTATCTACGGTTCTTTTACGATATTCCCATGCACTCTTTGCTCTTTTATAAAAAAATTCATCATCAATCAAAGCTTGCGCATCACGGGTCAGCATACGTACACGGATTTTGGAATTTACATTCAGGACACCCTGCCCCATAGGAAAGCCGTCAAAGTCCCTTACTGATACCACATCTCCGTTTTCAAAATCTCCTTTTATCTCTGCGATTTCATTGTCAAATATCCAGAGACCGCCGGATTTTAAAAGTCTTCCTTCACCTTTTTTCAGTGTAATAATCGTTTGATTCATCTTTTACCTCACTATTTTTAAGCAGAACTGTCTATGGACTCTTCTTAAAACATTCTTCTCTATCTCCACTCAAATACAATCACCACCACCACAAACAATGTCAGCAATCCGAAATTATACAGTGAAAACCATCCCATATACTTCCCGCATTTTGCTTCCTTGCGGTTGGCATAAATTTTATAAGAAATCAGGCTGGCCATAGACGCAATCAGCGTACCTAAACCACCGATATTAACACCCCAGAGCAGTCCCTTAATATCTGTAGAAAACTCAGCCAATAACATTGCTGCAGGCACATTACTGAATACCTGGGATGCCGCAATGCCCACAAGAATTTCACGTCCTGCAATCAACTGTTCCAGAAGGTTTTTCACGTTTTCCATTTGTCCCAAATTACCGATAAAAACAAAGAACGCAACGAAGGTTGCGAGAAGCATGTAGTCCACTTTTAAAAGGATTTTACGGTCGAAAATCAGCAAAGCAATAAAAACCACCGCCAAGACAATCAGATAATGCAAAACATGAAATACAGCCAAAAGGCAGACCGCAAAAAGAATGCCATACATCACAAACTTTGCCACCGGAAGTTTCTGTTGTACATTCACTTCTTCATCTCCCGCCGTCTCTCCCTGCTCTTTATTAATATCTTCTAAAGTTTGTGCCCCTGCTTGTAACGGCTCCCCTGAAGTAGCCAGTGCCAATCCCACCACCGCCACAAGGGATACTGCCACCACAGGCGTCATATCCCACAAAAAAGGACCAACCTCGTAATTTCCGAATTCATACAAAAATAGATTTTGCGGATTACCAATAGGCGTTAAGCAGCTTCCCAGGTTCGCCGCAATAGTCTCTATAACAACAGCACGTATTACATCGCCCTCTTTCTGTCCTTTTAACATAAAGACAGTCAGCGGAACAAACGTAATTAATGCCACATCATTGGTAATGACCATTGCAACAAAAAAGCAAACAAGGCTTAACAATAATGTTAAACCTCTTACCGTGGTTACCTTCCGACTCAAAGCACTTGCAATGCGGTCAAAAAGACCCATTTCTTTTACCCCCGCCACTACGGCCATTAAGGAAAACAAAAGTGCCAAAACCTTATAATCAATATATCCGAAATACGCCGCATTGGGAGTAACAAAAAAAGCGGATGCCAGCATCAGCAGGCATGCCGCACAAAAAACAGGTTCTTTTTTGATAAATTTCATCACTTTTCTCATATGTAACCCTTTCATTCTGTCGTGGAACCGATTGTATTCTGCAGATTCTGAAGAAGTTGCTCTATCTGCTGTGTACGGGAAGTATCATCATCCTCTAACATTTGTGATAAACTGCTCTCGTCTTCCGACGTTTCTTCCGTAGTCATTACCATAGACGAAAAATGACCATCCATTAAACTTGCAAGCACACTGCTTCCACCGGAGGAATATAACATCTCTTCTGACAAACTGCCTAAATCCAAGGCATCACTGCTTCCCAAAATACTTTGGTCCAAAACATCCTCAAGTCCTGCCAGTGAACTTTCTTCTTCGTTCTGAAGAAGCTCCTGCAGTTCCTCAACCTGTTCAGAAAGTACTTCCTGAAAAGAGACCGTACTCTGTCCTGCATCTTCTGCGTCTTTTACGCTTGTTGCGGAAGATACATTTTGCGTTCCGTTTATACTGTTAATCATCTGAAGATATACTGATGTTAATAAATCTGACATAAGCGCTCACCTCATATTCTGCTTTGCACACGAACTTATTACTACTTAGCCATTGCACCCACATATATTATACTATAAATCAAACACCTTCGCAATCAAATGGTGGAATAAAGCTTATCTTTGCCGTTTCTCCTTCCTGGATAAAAGCATTTTTTATTCCCTTATCCAATGCATATTGGATAACTCTGTCATACTCTCTTTTCGTTACACGACGGTTTAATTCAGGAAAATCAACGAATTCCTTCATTGGCGTATACTGGTTCATCAGGCTGAAATAAATGTCATCTCCGTATGCCCCGTACAAATAATCAATAATTGCTTTGGCATTTTTTACCGCCCCCGGCATAACCAGATGCCTTACGATAACACCTTTTTTCATCATTCCCGTATCCGCATCAAACTCAGCCGCTCCTACCTGTCGATACATTTCTTCAATTGCTTCTTTTGCAACCGCCGGATAATCCGCCGCCTTGGAATAATTTGCGGCAAGTTTTTCATCTTCATACTTAAAATCAGGCAGATAGATGTCTACCAGCCCCTCTAAAACCTTTAACGTTTCCGGCTTTTCATAAGAAGATGTATTGTATACAACCGGCACAGAAAGCCCCGCTTTACGTGCCAGCAAAATTGCTTCCGCGACCTGCAATATATAATGGGACGCAGTTACCAGATTAATGTTAACTGCGCCCTTATTTTGTAATTCCATAAAAATTTCCGAAAGCCGCTTCACACTGACTTCCTTACCGGCTTTGCCTGCCGCAATCCCGGCATTTTGGCAAAAAATACATTTTAGATTACATCCTGTAAAAAATACTGCACCCGAGCCCCGCTCACCGCATATTACAGGTTCTTCCCAAAAATGCAGTGCCGCCCTGGCAATGCGGATTCTGCCGGTTTCCCCACAATAACCTTTTTCCCCTAAAGAACGGTCAATACCACAGTTACGTGGGCAAATCATACAAGTTGAAAGATTCACTATTCTCTTCCCTCTGCAACAGCTTTTGCTGCTTCTGCCTGAATCTCAGGATCATATGAAAGTACCGGTTCCTCGTCCTTACCTTTAAGTTTTCGATTTATGTAGTTACGGGTAATTTTTACAACAACCGGAGAAAGTGCAACTACACCAATCAGGTTCGGCATCATCATCAGACCATTGAACGTGTCCGAAATATCCCATGCAAGGGAAGATGTCATCAGTGCTCCCGATACAATCATAAGCACAAAAATAACCTTATAAAATTTTGTTGCTTTAACACCAAACAAGTACTCAATTGCTTTGCTTCCATAATGAGACCAACCCAATACTGTGGTAAACGCAAACAATAACATAGCAATTGCAATAAACCACTCGCCGGCCTGACCAAAAATATTACCGAATGCCTGGGCAACCAAAGTTGCATCACTGGTTCCTTCTACTACATGTCCCGTTTGCAAATCAATATAACCTGATGTAAGAACCACCATTGCCGTCATGGTACATACCACAAATGTATCTGCAAATACTTCAAAAATTCCCCACATACCCTGCTTTACAGGTTCAACTACATCGGAATTAGAGTGTACCATAACAGAAGAACCAAGACCTGCCTCATTAGAGAATACACCTCTCTTACATCCCTGTGTGATAACTTCTTTAATGGCAATACCAGCTGCAGCACCGCCTATTGCTTTTACACCAAACGCAAACTTAAAGATAGATAAAAATGCCGGACCGATTTCTGTAATATTTGCACAACATACAATCAAGGCTCCTACCACATATGCAATTGCCATAAAAGGAACTACTTTTTCAGCAACTGCAGCAATTCTCTGCAAACCGCCAAGAATAATTAATCCACCAAGGAACATAAGTGAAATACCAATAATCAAAGGAACCAGTTCCACATTACCGAATACAACAACCGGTTCCACTTTTGAGAAGAACGCAGACTGAATATTTAAGGTAATTTTATTAACCTGTCCCATATTACCGATACCGAAAGAAGCCAGAACCGCGAAACAGCTAAACAAGATTGCCAAAACCTTACCGATTTTTTCATAGCCGACCGCTTTGCCCAGACCGTCTTTTAAGTAATACATTGCACCGCCGGACCATTCACCCTGAGCATTTCTTCTACGATAAAAAATACCTAAAACATTTTCGGAATAATTGGTCATCATTCCAAGAAAAGCTGCAACCCACATCCAGAATACCGCACCGGGACCACCAAGCACGATTGCGGTTGCTACGCCGGCAATGTTACCGGTTCCGATAGTTGCCGCAAGCGCGGTACACAATGCCTGAAACTGAGATACACTTTTTTCATCCTTTTTCTTGTGGGAATCTTTCTTAAATACCCCACCTACGGTTTTCTTCCACCAGTGTCCGATGTGTGTTACCTGAAACACTCCGGTCAAAATCGTCATGAGAACGCCGGTTCCAACCAAAAGTACCAGACCAACCTCAACCCAGACGAAATCGTTAATTGCATCATTAATGTTCGTTAATGTTTCTAAAAAACTCATCTCTTAACTCCTTACTCTTCTCCTGCTTTATCTGCACCGGCATCTGCCGGAAACATTCTGTTAATCTGCCTTCTTTGTTGCCTTCGCCGACAAATCAAAAGCCTCTGCCGCGTGACCGATTACAACCACATGGTCATCTTCCTTAAAAACATAATTACCGTATGGCGAAGGATTTAAATTCGTACCGTTTTTTATGGCAATAATATTTACCCCGTATTTTTGCCGCACGTTCAATTCCATAATAGTCTTTCCTACCCATTCGGGAATGATTGCGATTTCATAAATGGAATACTCCGAAGTTAATTCCACATAATCAAAAATATTATTGGCATTGTAGCGAACTGCCAATTTTTCGGCAATTTCTTTTTCGGGATAAAAGACTTCATCCGCACCGACATTCTTTAAAAACTTTGCCTGTCTGCTGCGGGATGCCTTACTGACAACATAGCTTGCGCCTAATTCTTTTAGAATAGACGTAATCTCCAATGATGCATAAAAATCACCGTCTACCGTTACAAAACAACAGTCAAAATTGTTTACTCCCAGGGAACGTACAACACCTTCGTTCGTACAGTCACCTACATAGCAATCCGAAAACTCCGGGGACAGTTCCTGAATTACTTCCTCATTTTCGTCCACAATCATAACGTCGTTTCCCATTGCCTGCATTTTACGGGCCAAATGACGGCCTAAAATACCCATACCAATTACAAGAATCGATTTCATGTATATCCTCCTTAACCGATTAACACCTTCTCGACAGGTCTTGATATATTACCCTGCTTCCTCTTTTCTCCAAAGAACAGGAACAAGGAAAGTCCACCGATACGTCCTCCGAACATAAGCACCATAATAATTATTTTGGAAGGAATGCTTAAATAGGGAGTAATACCCATAGACGCACCCATGGTACTGGCCGCCGAAGCAGTTTCAAAAGCGATTTCCCGCAAAGAAAAATCTTCCAACATACAAATCAACATGGTTGATGTAATAATTGCCACCACATAAATCAGCGCAATTACCGCTGCCTGTTTTACCAGATCATCTTCCAACCTTCTTTTAAAAATCGTTACATCATTCTCGCCTCTGGCCTCACATATAATAGCGTACACCAGAATTGTCATGGTAGTTATTTTTATACCACCCGCCATGGATGCCGGTGCTCCGCCGATGCACATCAAAACCACCGCAAATAAACTTCCCGCTTCCGAAAGCGTACTCATATCCACCGTTGTATAACCAGCAGTCCTGGAAGTAACCGAAAGAAACGTTGCTGCTAATATTTTTTCGCCCACAGTCATGTCTGCCAGTGCCGCGCTCCACTCCGTTCCCAGATAAATCAAGGTACCTGCAATCAACAATATCATACTGGAAAGAAGAATAATCTTACTCTGTAAGGAATATTTTTTAAAATTAAACTTATTTCTCATGATATCATGCCATACACCAAAACCGATACCACCTACAAAAATCAGGCACATCAAAATAATATTAAGGGGCAGATTAAACTGATACTCCGGTATGGTAAAAGATGAGAACGGCTGATATTCACCGGTCAAGTCAAAACCGGCGTTACAAAAGCCGATAACAGCATAAAAAATCGAATGATAAATACCTTTTAGCACCCCTTCCTTCGGAATAAATACAAACATAAAAGCAACCGCTCCTATGCCTTCCAACATAAAGGTGCCTGCAATAATTCTTTTCAAAAGCTTCATGACACCGCTCATTCGCATATTTCCTGATGACTGCATCAAAAGCTTTCTTTCGTGTAACGTAATTTTACGCTTGGTAAAAATAGAAAACATGGTGATAAAGGACATCAAACCCAAACCGCCGATTTGCACCATGACCAAAATAGTAATCTGTCCAAACAAACTCCACTGTGTATATGTATCATAAACCGTAAGTCCGGTCACACAGGTAGCACTGGTAGCCGTAAACAGACAGTTGAAGAATGGGGTCCACTCTCCGCTTCTGCTGGATATAGGTAAATGCAGAATTACACTGCCGATTAATATAACCAGAACAAAACTCATGGCAATAATTCTGGTATAGCTGAACTTTTTAATCAACCTGTCCACAGCCATGACCTCCTTGTGTATTTATATCCACCCTTTACAATCCATGCTCTTATCCGACCTTTTATAAATTTACTTCATATTCCTTTACGTCAAGGACGGTGTCGCCGTCAATCTGTAATGCCATAGGTGAATCAAAAGCAACCTTAATATGATTGCCGTAATAAATATCCACATACTTCTCGTATTTTACATGACCGCCTTTAAATATCTTAGGGAAAATGGTCAATAATTTCAATCTGCCCACATTATGTACTACTGCCAGACAAACCTTTCCCGAATTTCGTTTCTGTTCAGGAGCAACCTTCATCCCACCGCCGTAATATCTGCCGTTCATGGAAGCTGCAAGCCATACCCTGTTATAATGGATTTCCTGACCGTCAATCACTATTGTGGCATTCGGGGCTTTATAATGGAACAAGCAAAGCTTAATTGCCAAAGCGGTATAATTAACCTTAGTTTTTCCGGCAGCCCTCATTTTGTCAGCATATTCGCAACACATACCATCAATACCATAGCCGATACCGTTGATATATTTACACTCAATATCTTTTACCTTAACCGTAGGAAGATTCCTGATGTATTCATTGATGGGACCTACATCCTTTTTCCCCAGCTCTTCTTCCAAATCTACGAGAAAATCATTGCCTGTACCGGCTCTGTAATGCAATATTGGACAAGGTATATCCATACCATCCAAATCATTGGCAAAACGGTTCAGCGTTCCGTCACCTCCACAGAGAATAATCGTATCCTCTGCCGCAACCTTCTGCATCCATGCCTGTATATCCAAATCTGCAAGATTCAACAATTCTGTACCGGTACCTTCTTTTGCTAAATATTCTTCTGCAATTTCTTTACCTGTTCCGCCACATGCCAGACCGTTATACAACAAATACTTCATCCTGTGTCCCCCATCATTCTCTTTTGTATTCTATGCTTTCAAACCTGTCTTCAATATCTTTTATTACTATCACTGATTATATTTTACGTACACTATACATTTTCTTTCAGAATTTGATATACATGTTCCGAAATCTTGGCAGTATTGGATGCCTTTACCTCATCTGCCGTAATCAGTTCAATGTGCATATAAATGTCCGTTTTCTTCCAAGGGAAATTATGCTGTACTTCCCTTGTATTCTTCATTGCAACCACTACAATAGGGCACTGTGCCTTTGTCGCGATTTTAAATGCCCCGTTTTTAAATTCCAACAAAGGTTCTCCGGTTTTATTTCTGGTTCCTTCGGGAAAAATACCAACAGATACAGTCTGGTTCTTCAGATACTCTGCCGCCTTATTAATGGTAACAAGTGCATTCTTCGGATTATCCCTGTCAATTGCCATAAACCCTGCATGATGAATCCAGCCTCCGGCTATGGGAAGACTGAAATTTTCGGGTTTGGAAACAAAAACCAAGTCATTTTTTCCAAATGTAGCAAGACAGGCAATAGGGTCAAAATTGGAACGATGATTTGCAACCAAAAGATATTTGGTATCCCTTGGAACATTTTCCACCCCCTCAAGATGCACCTTACTTCTTGAAAAGAATAACAAAAGGCTCATGGTTTCTTTTACAAAATATCCGTAAAATTTACTCGGCTTGGTAATCTCTTTCTTTTTATTGACCAATACGGAAACAACGGCAAGGAATAACACATAAATAATTGCCCATCCCAAAAAACAACCTGCCCAGATGGCTATAAAGATGAGAAAATGATACCACGCAGTAAACAGTCCTGTGGTTGCCACAATAATTGATGCCGCTAAAAAAGCAAGTGCTAAAAGAATATATAACATTTTAATTCTCCTTATCTTTAGATGATTAAAGGTTCAATCCCTTATTTTCTTCGCAACCCATAATAATATTCATACACTGGATTGCTGCGCCGGAAGCTCCCTTCCCCAGATTGTCAAATTGTGCCGACAACACCATGCGTTCTTCATTTCCGGTAATATATATCCTAAGTCCGTCCCAGCCGGAACATTCATTTCCGGGGAGCATATTGGCAGTCTGCTCTTCGCTTCCGTAAGGCATTACCTTGATAAACTCTTCGCCCTTATAGTATTCACTAAAATACTGCCATAACTCTTCAGGGCTCATTTTTTTCTGCAAAAAATCTGCGTATAACGGAACCGAAACCACCATTCCGCTGTAATAATCAGCGATAATCGGAGAAAATAACGGTTTGCGCTCTAATCCCGTAATCGCCTGCATTTCTTTTAAATGCTTATGATTCTGGGTCAACGCATATTCTCTCGGAGCATCATACATCTTTTCCCGGTTTTCATCTTCATAAACCGCAATAACCTTTTTTCCCGCTCCGCTGTATCCCGAAATACCGAATGAAGATAAAGGACAATCTTTTGCAATCAATTCACCGGCAGTTAACGGATATACCAAAGAAATAAAACCGGTTGCATAGCATCCGGGAACGGCAATTCTTTTGCCATTTCTAATTGCATCGCGGTGTTTACCTGACAACTCAGGAAATCCATAAGCCCATCCAGCATTGGTACGATGCGCCGTAGATGTATCGATAATTGTTACATTTTCATTCTCCACAAGACTTACCGACTCCATACTTGCCGCATCAGGAAGGCAAAGAAAAGTAATGTCTGATGCATTAATCATCTTTTTTCTTTCCTCCGGGTCTTTACGGAGTTCAGGACGGATGGTCAGGATTTCCACATCATCTCTCCCCTGAAATCTTTCATGGATACGTAAACCGGTGGTACCTTCACTTCCGTCAATATATATTTTCTTTTTCATTTTCCTTCTCCTAAAAGGGCATACATACCCCTTGTTTCTAAAACCTTATTTTATATCATACCCTTATTCTTTTCATTCGGCAAGCAAAAATCATCGAATTACCGCTTTATTGTGCTAAATTTCGGATTAAAGCATTCATCCGGTCTTTCTTTCCTACTTGCGCAATCCTTTGGGATAGTGATTTTTCAACATACCATTACTCACCTTACCCCAGCCGAGGGAATATCCGTCTACACATACCAGGGTCCATCCCTTTTTACCGTCACACATCAGGGATTCTCCCCGCAGATATTTTTCGGGCATACCGTCCCCCATAGCCAGCTGCAAGCTCTGCTTTACGTCTTCTTTACACAATGCCAATGCCAATGAATGGGATGGCTCAAAGCGTTTCTTTTCAAATGTACCCACATGCAATCCGGGGCGTAATACTTTCAGCCCTTTTAAATTAATGTCAGCCTGCAAAAGATATAACGCATCGCCAAACAGAACTTTTTCTCCTGCCGGCTCTTCCACCAGGGTTTCTTTAATAAAATCCCGATACAACTGCTCTTTTTCCTTATCCAAAACCCTGTCATTTTTCTTTTTCTTTCCGGTATAGCTTCCTTCCGGCATCACACTTCCCTGATGTACCAAAAGTGCAGCAAAATGCCCTTCGCCATTTATTTTATGAGGCCAGAGACGATGTGTATCTTTGACACGTTCATCCCCTGCTGCCCACTCCGGTCTTCCCTGCGAAAAACCTTCATACCCTTTTCCTTTTTCTACGGAAAAGTCAGGATGTCTGGTAAGAAATCTTCTGATACAGTCTTCATCCTCCGCAGGGGCAAACGTACAGGTTGAGTACACGATTCTTCCGCCGGACGCAAGCATTTTAACAGCTTCATCCAGAATTTCGTCCTGACGGCAAGCGCACATCTCTACATTTTCCAAAGACCACTGCCTGATGGCTTCTTCATCCTTACGGAACATGCCTTCTCCGGAACAGGGTGCATCCACAACAATACAGTCAAAAAAATGATTAAAATGTGCCGAAAGACCTTGAGGTGTTTCATTGGTTACTATGGCATTCCGTACACCCATACGTTCAATATTCTGGGATAAAATTTTACATCTGGCCGGGTGGATTTCATTGCTGACAAGTAATCCGTCTCCCTGCAGTTTACCGGCAAGCTGTGTACTTTTTCCTCCGGGAGCCCCACACAAATCAAGAACTTTTTCACCGGGTTTTACCCCTGCAAGTTCAGCCACCGACATGGCCGAAGGCTCCTGCATATAATAAAGCCCCATTTCATGATACGGATGCTTTCCCGGACGTTCTTCTCTATCATAATAAAAACCCGTTTCGCACCAGGGTACCGGAGTTAATGTAAACGGCATCTGTGTTTGAAAATCCTCATCTTTAATTTTTAGCGTATTGCAACGCAATGCCCCGAAAGCTTCTTTTTCATAGGACTTGATAAAATCACTATATTCCTCACCCAGAAGCTGCTGCATGCGCATTATAAATTCCTGTGGCAGATTCATACTCTCTCCTTATGCGGAATTATTTTCACCTATTTATCGTTTCTTAATCTAAGATACTTTTTACCGCCATAATATTATCATAATCCGCTTCATAAATTACCACGCCTTTGCGCGAATTGGCGGAATGGATAATTTGTCCGTTACCAATGTACAAGGCAACATGGGTACAGCTTCCGTTACCGTAACAGATAATATCCCCCGGCTTTATTTCGCTGTAAGAGATAAGGCGGCCCGCATTATTGTACTGTCCCGCCGGCGTTCTGTCTATGTTGTATCCGAAATCTTTATAAATAAAACATGTAAATCCCGAGCAGTCCGTACCGCCGGCCAGACTGCTTCCCCCTGAAACATAGGAATTCCCAAGAAACTGCATGGAATACTCCACAATCTGTTGCCGCAAAAGTGAGATGTCGCCTGTTACTGCTTCGACTTTTATTGCCTGTTGTTCTGCCTGTTGCACCGCTAACAGTTGCTCCTCTTCTTCTTTTGTCAAAACATCTTTCCATTCATCAGGGTTCTCGATATAATCTCTGGAAACATCCTCATTCAAGATAAGCAAAGCAAGTTCTTCGCCGGTTACCAGTAAATCCGAACGGATATATCCGCTTATTCCGTCTGACTCTACCTGATACCAAATATCCTCTTCATTTTCTTTCATTCCCGTAATTTTTACCACCGAATCACCGTATGCCTTCGCTACCGCTTGTGAACCAATGTCTGCATCGCTTCGCATATAGACATAATTACTTGCCACGGCAACAGCTACGGTACCGACCTTTTCTTCTATCTCTTTCCAAAGTTCTGCTTCTGCCGATAATACTGCAAGATTGGCACCATAGATTTTTTCCGCGTCACTTACGTCAATTTCATCCTGTGTATACAGTATTTCATCTACACCAAAAAGAGAGGCCGCTCCCGCCTCCAGTTCAAAGGCCGCCTCTCCGCTATCTTCTGCCTGCACCTGCATACACTGCACTCCCATAACAAAAACAACTGCAACTGCCAATGCAAGCCGATATGCAGTTTTTACCACAACACTGTTAAATCTTCTCATCTTATACTATTTACTCTTCCCGTTTTGAGAAACCTGTGTACTCTCCATAAAAGTTGCCCTGCAAACCGCATCATTACCGAACTTTCTTCGGATGTCATCAATTGCCTTATCCAGTTTCTCTAATTTTTCATAGTCTGTCCGGTCAAACAAACTTAGTTGCCGATTATTCTCCCCATGAGTCACTTTCCCGGTCTGGATACCAAGAAGGCGTATAGGAGTTCCATCCCACATTTCATCAAATAACCTGCAGGCCGCACCGTGAATCTCTGCCGTAATATTGGTGGGCGAATCCAGAACGCTCTGATGGGATATATTACTCAGATCATAAAATCGGATTCCCACCGATATCACTTCTATTCTCACATCATCTTCGCGAAGACGCCGCCCTACCTTTTCCGCCAGGGATAAAAGAATCTGTTTTGCAGACGCCGCGTCCGTCACATCTGCAGACAGGGTGGTAGAATTACCATATCCCTTATTTTCCGCAGGAACCGGTTCCACCGTGGATTCATCCAATCCGTTTGCAAACCGCCAAATACTCTCACCATGTTTTTTTAAATGGCTCTTTAATATTGCAGGATCTGTTTTTGCCAAGTCTCCTATGGTAAAAATTCCCATGGAGTTCAGTTTTTTTTCTGATGCTTTCCCCACAGAAAATAAATCACCTACCGGCAATGGCCACATTTTCGTTTCAATTTCATCCGGAAACAGTGTATGTATCCTATTGGGTTTCTGAAAATCGCTTGCCATTTTTGCAAGAATTTTACAGGACGAAATACCTACGTTTACGGTAAATCCCAGTGTATCGTAAATTTCATCTTTAATGCGTTTAGCAATCTCAAACGGCTCCCCAAACAGTTTTTCCATGCCGGTCATGTCCATAAATGCTTCGTCCACACTGACCTGCTCCACTTTATCGGAATATTGATAAAGAATGTCCATAAACGCCTTGGAATACTTAGGATAAATAGAATGCGTGGGTGGGATAATCATAAGATTTGGGCATTTCTTTAACGCATCCGTAATCGGTTCCCCTGTCTGCACCTTATACTTCTTTGCCTCCATGGATTTGGCAAGAATAACGCCATGGCGTTTCTCAATATCACCGCCTACCGCACAAGCAATGGTTCTTAAATCAGGACCTTTCATGCCTTGCTCCAAGCGATAAACAGCTTCCCATGAAAGAAATGCATTATTCACATCAATATGAAATATCACTCTATCCATGACAAGCCGTCCTCTCTTTTTATCTATACTCTTATCCGTTTATCACTTCGTCTGCCAGCGTATTCAATGCAGCAACGGTTTCTTCCTTAACGGATGAGCGGATTGTTACAACATTTTCCAGCACCCTTATATCTTTCATTCCTTCCAGCATCTCCCGCATCTTCTTTGCTGCCATGGGTGCCCATGTTCCGTTTTCAATCAATGCCACGGTTCTCTTCTGGTAATTCTTTGCTTTCAGATGTAAAAGAAACTCCTCCATAAACGGGAACATCCCTCCATCGTAAGTAGAGCAGGCAAGTACCATTTTATCATAACGGAACGCATCTTCAACCGCTTCAGCCATATCGTCTCTGGCAAGATCTGCCAACGCAACTTTATTTACCCCTTTTTCTTTTAACATTTCGGCAATCTTTTTTGCTGCCCCTGCCGTATTTCCGTAAATGGACGCATAGGCAACAAGCACTCCCTCATTCTCCGGGCGATAAGAACTCCACGTGTCGTATAAACCGATATAATAACCTAAATCTTCTTTCAGCACAGGACCATGTAACGGGCAGATGGCATTCACTTCTACTCCGGCAAGTTTCTTAAGGACTGCCTGTACCTGGGCTCCGTATTTCCCCACAATATTAAAATAATATCTTCTAGCTTCACACGCCCAGTCTTCTTGGGTATCTAATGCACCAAACTTTCCAAAGCCGTCTGCGGAGAATAAAATTTTATCACTCAATTCATAGCTCATCATAACCTCAGGCCAATGTACCATAGGTGCCATTACAAACTTTAGTGTATGCTCACCAAGCTTCAATTCATCCCCTTCGGAAACCACGATTTTTTTCGATTCAATATCTATATCAAAGAATTGTCCCATGAAAACAAATGTCTTGGCATTGCCGACAATTTTCATGTCAGGAAATTCTTCCACTGCCTTTGCTATACTTCCCGCATGGTCAGGTTCCATATGGGACACCACCAGATAATCCGGTTGTCTCGCTCCCAGTATCACCTTCACATTGGCAAGCCATTCTTCACTTTTACGGGCATCTACCGTATCCATTAATGTGATTTTTTCATCCATAATCAGATATGCATTGTAGGAAACGCCATTGGGCACAACATACTGGCCTTCGAACAAATCAATTTCCCTGTCATTCACACCTACATATAAAACATTGTCGGTTATTTCTACTTTACTCATCGTTACACCTCATAATCCAAACATACTCTTGTTTTTGTATATGGTCTTACCTTACCGTCAGCCACTGCCACATGTTCAGGATGTACCGCATACCCTTTTAATGCCTCCTCATCCGCCAATGTAGAATCCAGCATTACATCCGCATTGGAAGATGCCAATCCTTCAGTCTGTACCTTAATATCAACAAGTCCGGGAACTTTACCGGCAAGACCTTCCAGCCCTTCCTTGATTCCCCTTTTTACTTCCGCCTTTTCTTCTGCCGAAAGTTCATCCTTCAACTGCCATAAAATTACATGCTTTACCATTTCTATTTACCTCTTTCTTTCTAAAAAACACCCACCGGAATTCCTTGTGGGTGTTCTTTTTATTTTGTCAACAATTCTATCTCTCTATTACATCCGGAAAAATTTTTATCATCCATAAACATAATCTTCTAAGATATAATTTGCTTACTGGGTAATATCCATCATGGAAACCGACAGCTCTTGAATCTGTTTTGCATCTTCCACAACCTGTCCCATGCTTTCCCGGTATACGTTCATCGCATCTGCCATATTTTCAACAGAACGTTGGTTTTCCTCTGAATACCGGTTCATTCCTCCGATTTTAACCTTTAACTCATCAACTATTTCATCCATCTGGGCGATATTGTGATTCTGCTCTTCCATGTTATCATACAAACCTTCAAACTTAGTAGTAAGGCTGTCGAAACTTTCTTCCAATCCTTTCATTGCACACATGGAATCATCAATTGCAGAAGTACTGTCAGCCAACTGTACCACCGTTTCCTCAATACGCTGCTGCATCACTTTTACAACGCCGGCAACTTCGCCTGAGCAACGGTTGCTATCTACCGCAAGCTCCTGTACCTTGGATGCAACTACAGCAAATCCGGCACCTGTATGACCGGCCCTTGCCGCCTCAATGGAAGCATTCAATGCAAGCATATTGGTGCTGGCAGCAATCTTGTTCAACTGCTCGGTAACTGCGTATATTTCCTTAATCTGTGCTTCCAATAAAGCAAACACCTCATTAGCCGATTCAATGGCCTCTTTGACTGAACCCATCTGTTGGGACATTACTGCCATATTCTCTTTATTATCTGCCAAAGCATCCTCAACCTGTCTGACCTCTCCGTTCATGGCATTCATACCATTTTCCGTAATCAACATACGTTCGCGGACATCATCACACACAAGCTCAACTTCTTTTACTTCCCTGCTGATATTCATGGAACCCCGGGTAATTTCAGAAGCACTGGCCTCCAATCTCTCGTTGGCGCTCTGCAAACTGTCAATTCTTTCGGAAGACTTATCATAATTGTTCTGAAGTTCTCCACCGGCTTTCTTCATGGACGTAATCAACTGCTCGGCCTCTTCCGCACGTTTTTCACCCAAATCAATGTAAGCACGGCCTCTTTTGATGGTCATAAAAAACACAAACGCGGCAACCGTAAAGCAGGCAACACACATAATAAACTGACCAATCGGATCTGCTTTTCCCGGATTAATGATGTATTGTAAAATCAGGAATATGTCTCCCAAAACCATCTGGACAACGGTAATGGACGGTTGTAAAAACAATCCGGACAAACCAATCACTGCCAAATACAGACAAAAATCATCGCTGTAATAATTTCCGCTAAACAGGGAAATTACAAAAACCAATACCATCATACAAATACTGATTACGAATTTCTGAATACTTTTCTTTATTTTAAAAAGCTTCATTCCGCCTGTAAGCAGTGCAAAAACAATAATGCATGCACCTATGGTCATTACCGCTCCCCAGGTTTTTCCAATCAGGTTTTTTACCAGAAACACGCCCGCAATGACAAACACCATTATCATCATTATTCTGAAAATTTTATTATCATTCAACGGACTCCTGGTTCCTTTAGTTTTCTTTTCCAATGTTTTCCCCTCCGTATATTTTCCTGTTTTTATTTTGCATCACAAAAACCATCGCGTAACATCGCTATCATATGTACCACGATATCCGGATCAAACTGTTTTCCCGCATTATCATCCAATTCTTTCACAATTTTTTCACGAGGCATACGAGGTCTGTAACAACGGTCTGAATTCATGGCATCATATGCATCTGCCACACAGATAATACGGGCACATAATGGAATATCCGCACCTTTTAATCCCTTGGGATATCCTTTGCCGTCATATCTTTCATGATGATATAGCGCTCCGTCCCTGATTCCTTCAATCGCCGTAAAGTTTTCCAAAACATAACCGCCTCTGGTAGTATGTTCTTCAATAATTTTACGTTCTTCCGGCTCCAGCTTTGCCGGTTTGGTTAATACATTATCCGGCACTCCGATTTTTCCGCAATCATGCATAAGCCCGATATAGCCCAAATTACGGACTTCTTCCTTGCTCATACCCATTCTTCTTCCGATTTCCTGTGCGTACAATGAAACTCTGGCAGAATGTCCCTTGGTATACGGGTCTTTGGCATCAATCATTCCCGCAAAGGTTTTCATGGTCTGCGTAATGATTTTGGCATCATTTTCACAACGACGCTCATAAGCCCTGATACGGATAGACACAATAATATATGTCAGAAAGCCTACCACCCAAAGTCCCAAAGCTACAACCAATACCCAAAACAGCTTATACTGGGTATATGTAGTCTGACGATATCCGGTAAATTCAAAATGACTGAAATTAATCAGTTCGTCAGAAATCATAATAAAACCAAAGGGTTTACTTTCGCCGGCAGGAATCAGTCTGGTATTGGCATCCGGCTTTAACACAATACGATTCCCTTCCAACTTATACGTGCCATTCCACGAACTGTCAATTACACCTTCTTCCGGTAAAGTAATTACCAGTTCCCAATCTTCAATATCGCTGGTGTAACCATTCCTAATCGTACCATCGTACTGTGCTCCAATGGTTTCATCCTCCAAGCCTTCGTTATTAATCCAGCTTTTGGTAGGATTCAGCCCTATTTTTACATAAACGGAATCATCTCTTCCACCGGTATACTGCAAGACAAAAGGATTACTGGAATCACTTTCAACTTTGTCTTCCAAATAAGACCACGCCCAAATAATGGCAATCAACGATAGCAACAAAGCAATTGCACTAACAGGCAACTTTTTCAATTTTTTCTTCATTGAATATCCCCTCGCCGTTCAACGCAAAAAAACACTAAACTTCAACCAAATTTACACTACTACATTATACACGATAGTTATATTGTTGTCTATTTTTTTAGACGATTTTCTCAATGTCATAAGTATATGCCAGTTGCATCTGGTAAGTTTCTTCATATACGTTTTTCCATACTTCGTAATTATCCTTGCGCATCTTTTCTGCATTTTGATTTTTTGTGAGTTTACTGTCAGGATATATAGGTTCACCAATGTGTATGGTGTACTCCTGAATAGGGAAACCGTCCTCTCCCATAACATCACTGTCACTCATGGTAATAAAGCAGGGCAGGACCGGCACATTATTTTTGGACGCAAACTTAAAAGCACCCGGTTTTAGCGGTTTAGGTTTACGGTAATTCCACCACATGCTCTGTTCAGGATATACCAGGATAAAATTTCCCTGACCCAGCAGTTCATCTACCGCTTCCATAAATTTCTTCATGGTCTTCATATTGGAACTTAACGGCAAGGTATTGCAGTTGCGCATAAGGAAGCCGTAAAAGCCGGGAAAGCCGGTATAATTGCCTTCCCTAATCACACGGTATAATTTTCTCTTCTTATGCTGTTTTGCTTTTTCAAAGGCAATCTCCACCGCAAAGCTGTCAAAAGGATTAAAATGATTACAGGTTATAATTGCACCGGTGTCCAACTCTTTCAGATACTCCAGCCCTATAATTTCTTTTATAATCATCTGCCGTTTCATCAGAAGCAGACCTACAAACCAATGAGCGGCATTGTAGGCATATTTCGTTTTTAATTTATCTCCCAAACCTTTGTGAAGATAATCAATATCCTCCGGCATCAAAACCGGCGCAGGCGGGTCCGTCTCCACATCTTCATCAAAACGACCTTCCCGCTCATATTGTGCAATCTTTTGAAGAATGGCTTTACGTTCTTCAGAAAGTTCCTCTTTTTTCTGGAGATTATAAAAATTATTTACATTGGTGATTTCCGCCACTGCCAGTTCCAAAAGTCTTTCACCGGAGTAAGCATCCTGTTCCCGCTGCTCATCCGTATAATGCTCAGCTTCTTCCAGTATTTCCCGATAAACTTCGGTTTTTTGTGCATAATCCCAGAAATACTCATTGAATCTGCATTCCGGATAATGCCACGGTTTAGCCACCATGTTGTAATGGATAACCGCTATTTCCTCTTCCTCACAAACAATCTTCTGCAAGGCTTCCACATTCCATTTCGGGTGCATCCAGAAAACCCTTTCCTTACAGATGATATTAAGATAATCCTGATCCTGAGCAACAACAAAAGTGTACAACTGAACCAGTTCAATAAATCGTTCCAGAACTTTTTCTTCCCGTAACATCCGGCAATTCATCAACAGCACTCCGGCATTAAAATACTTCTCCGGCCTTATGCCCGTTACCTTTCTTGCATATTCCGAAAAAACATGCTCTTGTACGATTACCTGATCCGTAACCGCACCTACCAGATTATCCTCCAAATCATAAAAATACATTTCTGATATATCACCCACTACCACGGTGTCACTGTCAATATAAATGGCTTTATCGTATTGCGGAAACATATCCGCCATAAATATGCGGTAATAGGTCGTCATGGAATAATAATCCCGCAAAGGAAGCCTGTCGCGGATTTCATCCATACGTTGCGTCACATCCTCAAAACATACTTCCACATTTTCACCGGAAAGTTTACTTATTTTTTCCCTGCTTTCCGGCAGAAAACCGGTATTCAGAATATGAATTTTATAATCATATTCTTTACTTGCATTTGTAATAAGTGAGTTTATGGATACGACGGCATAATTGATAAAATTATCATCGCAAGCATAAAATACAGGTATTACTGTTCTTTTACTCATTTCTCACCTCAAGCTCTTTCTCAAACTTCTTTTTTAAATAAATGTATTCATATAAAACATCATCAAACTGGCTATACCCGAAGGTTTTGTACATTGAACTCAAATGCCATTGCTTAATATTTGCCGTGTGCGGATACGGCAAATAAAACAATCTCTTTGAAAAATGTCTCACTACAGTATGCGAATGCAAAAATTTCTGGTCATTGAACCGTTGCGGCAACATTAACTTTCTGGTTGTGGAGCGGTAAATTGCACTCTGGTCGGCAAATAGTAATTTTTTCTGCCTAAGGAGAGTTCT
Organism: uncultured Lachnospiraceae bacterium; assembly: GCA_964651555.1. Taxonomy (GTDB): domain Bacteria; phylum Bacillota; class Clostridia; order Lachnospirales; family Lachnospiraceae; genus UBA3766. The sequence goes on from CAZYVY010000006.1 coordinate 38,848, forward strand.
GGCTTTGGTAAAAAGACCATTTTCACGTATCTTACGCATGTTCAGCAACAACACCCCTGCATTAATATAATTGGGATGAATCAAGTACTTGCCATAGTGGTCTCTCGCCGCAGCATACTCATATTCAGCAACATCATAATTGTATAAAAGCAATACATCATGCTGAAATAAAATATCTACGTCAAGGTAAAGAATTTTATCCGGAATCTCCGGAATCAAATCTGCCAGCAAACGCAAAAGTGTATACGGAGAGCAATATGCCAATTCATTGGGACAGTCCGCAAATTCCCTTTGATACAGCTCTGTAACATCCACTTTTTTTACTTCATTGGCACTGTTATATTCTTTTACAACACCGTCCAAAAATAATATCTGCTCATTACTAAACGGAGTATACTCAGGCTTTATATATGAGACATCCGTAGTCATTACATAAAAACAAAATGCTTCTGTACACTGCGTCCTTTTCAGAATGGATAATATACAGGTCAATACTCCATCGAATACTTTATCATTCCCTGAAAATAATATATTTATCATAATTTCTACCTGCTGCCGGATGCTTCCTCTGTCTGCACCTTCGGTTTTTCTTCCTCATTTTCATCCGTATTCTTTTTTACATACCGGATTATCTCTAACTGGTTATTTTTACTTCTTTCACACATGGTTTCATAAACTTGGTTGCGAAGTTTCTCTTTCTGCTCCTTTTTGGTAAGACTTTCGTCCGCATAAAAAGGTCCGTCCACATAGGTGACAATCTGCACCCGACCGAAATGTTTTCTTTCCCGGTATGTATTAGTAAAACAGTATACCGGCACTCCGTATTGTATGGGATAACCAAAAGAAGCATTCTTAAACGGACGGATTCCTGTATAATAGGGCCAGATATGCGCTTCAGGATAAATCGCTACCGGTTTTCCTGCTTCCACCGTATTCTTCATAAACTTCATAAAATTTTTAGCTGCCTTCCCGTCATCCGGCAGAGGCACCGCTCCCATACAGGGCGTAATTTTTCCAAGAAAGGGCATGGATACGTTGTCGGGATGAACAATTACATGCATATCGTCCGGTCTTGCAATTATGGTGGGAATCAAGGCATCCGCAAGATGCTGGGTATGATTGCCGTAAAGGAAATAGGCGCCTTTAGCCTCTTTTAACAAATGCCTGTTTATGATTTTATGCCGAAATCTTACATACAAAAAAAGATAGGCAAGCGGTATCGCAATAATGTGATACCAGAATACATGGCCTATCTTTCTGGATAATCCGCCCTCATAGGGGTACTTTTCATCAATCTTTCTAGGCACAAAAGAGGTTCCCGAAAATTCATCATTCAGTTCATCGGTATAAAATATAACTTTTGGTTCTTTTTTCATATTGCTCCTGAGCAGTTTTTTTACTTACTTAGTGTCCCATTGTACGCATTTTTTATAAAATTTTTATTAACTTTTCACTATTTTGACATATTTTGCCCAATTAATCCTTTGCCCGTCTCATTTTTCGCATAAAAAGTAACTGTATTATTCTCTCCTTCTCCTGCGAAAAAGAATAAATAGCACTGCGCTTACCGCCATCAATATCGGGTAATACAAATACGGCATAATTTCAACCGGCGAAAGGGACGCAAGCGTTGCCGCAGTCAAAAGCTGTGCACCATAGGGAATCATTCCCTGTCCCACAGAACTGAAAATATCCAAAAGGGATGCCGAACGTTTCGGATCTACATTATATTCATCGCTGATTTCCTTAGCTATGGGCCCCGCCATAACAATAGCAACCGTATTGTTTGCCGTACATACATCCACCACAAGTGCAAGTCCCGCGATACCAAGTTCTGCTCCCCGCTGACCTTTTATTCCTTTACGAATCAGATCAAGAACAAACTGGATGCCTCCATATTCTTTTACCAAAGACACAATGCAGGCAACAATAATGGAAATTACGGTAATATCATACATACCAACTACACCGTCACCCATTACCGCAAATACATCCGCAAGCGGCAAGGCTCCGGTAGCCACACCAACAATTAAGGATAAAACCGTTCCTCCGATTAAAACAACAAATACATTGATTCCGATTAGAGCTCCGGCTAACACAAAAATATAAGGAATTACCTTCCAGAAATTATATGTCAATCCTTCTGCCACTTCAAAACTACCGTTTCTGGTAAGCAGGAAGAAAATTACCATCGTCAGCAACGCTGCCGGAAGCACAATAAGGAAGTTTTCTTTAAACTTATCCTTCATGTTACATCCCTGGGTTTTTACCGCAGCAATGGTGGTGTCGGAAATCATGGAAAGGTTATCACCGAACATTGCACCACATACCACAGCACCTACACAGACCGCCATACCGAAACCTGTTTTGTTACTGATTTCTACCGCAATGGGAGTTAATGCCGCAACCGTTCCTACAGAAGTTCCCATAGACACAGAAATAAAACATCCTATTACAAACAGACCTGCTACCGCAAAGGGTGCCGGCAAAATAGATAAACCTAAATTAACCGTACTTTCTACGCCGCCGGATGCACTTACCGAACCGGAAAATGCGCCTGCGCATAGAAAAATAAGGCACATGGTAATAATATTTTCATCACCTACACCTTTAGCAATAATGTTTAACTTCTCGCTAAAGGACACCTTTCGGTTCTGCAAAAATGCCACGCATAATGCAATCAAAAAACATACAATTGCAGGAGTCTTATAAAAGTCTCCCGTTACAATTCCCATTCCCAAAAACAGGACTAAAAAAATGCCTATGGGAAGCAATGCTATCCCACGTCCTTTTGTTACCATATTACTCGTTTCCTTGCCCATAACTTACCTCTTCTTCTCTCTCTTGTATTTATTTAAAAACCTTCCCGCTCATCCGGAAACTCTCTAACACCCTATCCAGCGGTTTTTTCAGCTTTCTGCTGAAAAATTTAACAACCATACCGGTAAAAACTGCAGACAGAATCGTTCCTTCCCTGGTTCCCACAATCGTAAACGGAAAGAACAATACTGATAAAAGAATCGACATGGTAACGCATGTGATGTCAAAGGCAATTTTAACATTTCCAAATTCGCGACCGGTAGTATCCGAAATTGCTTTTACAAAAGCTTCCCCCGCATTCATAATAACATTTGCAATGACGGAAAGGGAAATACCAAATCCCAAAATAATAATACCGATTATTGTCAGGCAAATCCGAGTAGCATAGGTATTTACCGGAATAAAAGATACCATCCACATTCCGAAATCCGTAAACCAGCCAAACAAGAAAGACAAAGGTACCTGCAATAACTGTATCCACTGAAACTTTTTACGAAGAATCAGAATCTGCCCCGCAATCAGTACACAGTTCCATATAATTAACCATGTTCCCATAGAACAGAAAGTAAATTTAATGCTTAATATGTTTGCTACGGAAGATATAGGCGAAACTCCCAGTCCCCCATGTTTCGTAAACGCAACTCCCAACGCTGCAAAAAAGAGACTTATGATAAACAAACCATATCGTTTTGCAGTTTCCGCCTTACTCATTTAAACATCCCCCTCTTACTACTCCTTCACAAAATGTTTTCGATACTTTTTATTACGATATTCTGCAGGCGTCATCCCGGTATACTGTTTAAAAATTTTAATAAAATGACTGTGTGATGCAAACCCCAAATCATTTGCCAAATCGACATAGGAAATATCTGTATAAACCAGCTTATTCCGGGCAAATTCGATTTTCTTTTCATTAATAAACTCCGCCGGTGTAGTGGATAAATAGGTTTGAAAATCCCTATAGAGCTGGCTTTCGCTGATTCCTACATACTCGGTAATGTCCAAAATTTTCATCCGTTCGTTTAAATGCGCGTATATATAGTCCAACGCCAGGCGCAAATTCTTGGGAATAATCTCTTTGGTCTTTAACTGAGCCATTTCATTTGCATATTCATAAACAACTTTTCGATGAATGGAACGCAGTTCATCCACAGTCGTTGCCCGATCCGCCTTGCGGATGTAAACATCACTTAGCCCATATGCCTTCTGCTCATTTAAACCCTTTTCGATACAAAATCTGCTAATCATAGTAATGGTAACAATCAAATGATAACGGGCATTGTTTACGGGATGGTCCGATAAAACACCTCTTTCCGTGTCAAAAAATGACTTGTCAGAATATATCTCCTTTAACACTTCAAGATTGCCTTCACATACTACATGATAAAAATTCAACTCCGTATCGTAAGTAGGATGAAAAATATTATCTTCCCTGTTGACAAACAATTGCTCTGTTAATTGCTTCTGCTCATAATTCATATCCATTCTGTATCTCCCGGATGCGCGAAAGAATTATTTTATAAATGACGGTTTTATTGTATCATATATAAACGTATTTGTATAATATTAAATTATCAATTACGAACATGATAAACGCACTATATTGGGAGGGAAAGCGATGAGACAATTTGAAGGTTTTTTAAAAGGTGTTAATTTAGGTGGATGGATTTCACAGTTCTCAGAATATTCAGAGGAACATTTTAATACTTATATTCAAGAGCCGGATATTAAAAAAATATCCAAAATGGGCTTCGATCATGTAAGGGTTCCTGTTGACTACAATGTACTGGAAACAGAAGAAGGGACCGTCATCGAAAGTGGTTATCAATATCTTTTCAACTGCTTGACGTGGTGCAAAAAATACGGTCTGCATATGCTTATAGATGTTCATGAAGTATATGGTTACTCTTTTGATCCCCTCAAGAATATGGATAGAGAAAAATTTTTCTATGACGAGGCCTTACAGGCACGTTTCTTCCGCCTTTGGGAAAATATCGCAACTCGTTTTGGTAATGAATCCGAAACCGTTGCCTTTGAACTTTTAAATGAAGTTGTATTAAAAGAGGTATACCAAGCTTGGAATGGTGTAGCCAAAAAAGCAATTCAACACATTCGCGCCATTGCTCCTGATTCCTACATCGTTGTCGGTGGTGTAAACTATAATAACGTTACCAGTGTTGCTCTTTTGGATACTCCTTACGATAATAAAATCGTTTATAACTTCCACTGTTATGATCCTTTAATTTTTACTCATCAGAAAGCATATTGGATTGCAGGTATGCCTGCTGATTACGAAATCAGCTATCCGGCACCGCTGGAACTGTATCGTAAGGAAAGCGAACCCTACTCCAGAGAATGTATGGGTGCAATCTATAATGAACGACTAACCTCTATGGGCCCGGAATTCTTTGAGGCATTGTTTGAAGAAGCCATTCAGGTTGCCCAAAAATATAACGTGCCTTTGTATTGCGGCGAATACGGTGTGATTGAAACAGCACCCAAGGAAGATACCAAACGTTGGATTGCCGACATCCACTCTGTATTCGATAAGTATGGTATCGGAAGAGCAATTTGGAACTACAAAGGAAAAGATTTCGGAATTGTGGATTCCGATTATGGGTTTTAGATAAATACAAAAACTCGTGTTTGATACAGGCACGAGTTTTTTATTATTTTAATTATCCAATTGTACTTTAATTTAAAAATATTTCATATTTTTTAAAAAGTAGTTGCAAAATATTATAATAATTACTATAATAAAATTAAATAATAGTAATAGTTCCTATTATTAATTTAAAAAGGAGGTATAAACAAATGACACCCGGTAATAATCAAGTAGATAATCTCGTTACATTATTAGACGGATATTTCAAAAAAGGCGGACACCATCTCAATGTTAACGTGTTTGATAGAGAAACTTTAAGAGATGCCCAGAAACATCCTGAGAAATATCCCCAGCTTACTGTAAGAGTATCCGGATACGCTGTTAATTTTGTAAAATTAACACCGGAACAGCAGGAAGACGTTATTAACAGAACTTTTCATGATGCAATGTAAACATATGCCCCCTTGCGTGATATGTACCCCGGATTCCGGGTACATATCACGCAAGGGGGCATATGTTCATGCGAAAACAATTATACACCATCCACAGCATATTATAAAATGTATTTCTTATATTCCGGATAATTCATCTAACTTATTCTGAATGCGTCCCTTTACCATATCCGCAATTTGCGGCGTTTTCATGTCTTTATAGGTTTCATACAAAATGGGTTCCAAAAAATGAATCTGCACGCTAATCCGTCCGACGCAACAACGATCCATTGCCTTATAGGTATCGTATAAAACCATCGGAACAATGGGCGTCTGTGATTTTAACGAAGCTTTAAAACAGCCGGGCTTAAATTCTATCAGCGTATTCTTTTTAGAACGGTCATAAAACCCTTCCGGAAAAATAATATAACGCCGTCCTTCTTTTACTTCCCTCGCAACCTGTTGTATAACTTTCAATCCCTGCCTTACATCCTGCTTGTCCAACCTCTGTCCTTTTAACAAATCTATAATTTCAGTGATAAAAGGGAATTCCGCTCTGGTTTGGTCAATAACCACAGTCAATGGTTCTTCGTGTGCGCAGGCGATGCCAAATGCATCCCATCTCCCCTGATGATTTGGATACATAATATATCCGCCTTCTTTTGGGAGATTTTCCAAGCCGGATACCTGCGTTGTTATTCTTCCTGTTCTCTCCATTCTCTTAGATACATATCTTAAATAGGTGTATCTTTCCTCTTCTGTACAATTCTCATCTCCTGCCATCTTCTTCATTTTACCTATTATGGAAGGTAATTGAAAAAGATTTATCAGAATGACTTGCTGAAAACGATTCATAGTATCTCCTCAATCTAGTTGTACATTACTTGATAAACTCTTTTTCTGTTACACTGCCACCGGCAATTACACATACTGTTTTCATTTCTATTTTCTCCTGTTTGCTTTATCCGGGCAAATCATTGCACTCATATGATTACGCTCTTACTGACAAATAGAATAATACACATATTTTTTTTATAAAATATTGGTAATTTGTAAAATTTTTATTAAATTATATTTTTTATCCCAAACAAACCATATTGCCTACAGGAAATTGCATAAAAAAAGAGAAACCCACGGTCACCCGCAGGTTTCTCTTTTATTTTAACCCTCTAACTTCACTCCCAAAATTCATCTGCTACGCAGATGCCGCACTTTTCATTAGGCAAGATACTTTTTCAAGGTTGCTCTTACCGCACCCTTGCCGGCTAACATTTCTCCAAAGTATGTGCAAACTGCATCTGCCATTCCGACAGTTTCAAGGTTTACACCAAAGATTTTTTCGTTAGCAAGCACAGGCTGTAATGCCTCTTTAACTGTTGCCATATCCACAGCAGTTCCTGCTGTTAAATCTGCCTTAAAGCCTTCCACATAAGGACAAACCGTATCCAATAACGGATCAGGGCTCAACTCAAATACATTACCTTCATCATCAATTGCCATCAGGTAACGTAACCATCCTGCGAACACCATGGGAATAAACTTCAAGTCAGCTACATCCTTATCTTCTGCTGCTGCATATGCCTTAATGGTTTCACCAAAACGGATTGCCAGCTTCTGTGAAGTATCCGTTGCAATTCTCTGGGGTGTATCCGGCATAAAAGGATTGGGAATTCTTACGTTTAAAACAGTATCAATAAACTGCTTGGGATCAAGTACACCGGGATTTACTACTACAGGAAGACCCTCTGTATAACCGATGATTTCCACCAGTTTTTTAAGTTCTGTATCCTTCATTTCTTCAGAAATCTTGGTATATCCCAAGAGACATCCGTATACCGCCAAAGTAGTATGAAGAGGATTCAAACAGGTACAAACCTTCATCTTCTCTACCTTATCAACGGTTTCTCTGTCAGTAAACATCAAGCCGCCTTTTTCAAGTGCGGGACGACCGTTAGGGAATGCATCCTCGATAACCAGATATTCGCACTCTTCCGCATTTACAAAAGGTGCAACATAGGTATTCTTAGTTGTGATAACAGGTTCCAATCCGTCGATACCGTCTTGATTAAGAATTGCTTCCACTGACGCATCCGGTCTGGGTGTGATTTTATCAATCATGGACCAGGGGAAAGAAACCTTATTTTTATCATTCACATAGTCAACAAATGCTTTATCTACAAGACCGTTCTCTGCCCACTTCTTAGCAAAAGCATCCATAGCTGCATAGAGCTTGTCACCGTTGTGTGAACAGTTATCCATACTCACCATGGCAATGGGCTTTTCGCCGCTTGCAAAACGATGATAAAGAAGAGATGCCACCTTACCGATGTAGCTTGCGGGCTTTTCGGGACCTGCCGCAAAATCCGCTTCCACCGCACCCAGAGTCTGTCCTTTACCGTCTACTAGGCTGTAGCCTTTTTCGGTAATGGTAAAAGATGCCATCTGAAGAGAATCTTTTGCAAAAATCTCTTTCAAGCGGCTGTATTCCTTTTCATTCTCGGAATCTAAAATGCAGGACTCCATCACACTGCTTACCACAGTCTTAGCAATGCTGCCGTCTGCTTTTAAGGTAACAAGAATGGTATTCTCATCATGAGGGCGGTTCATCTTTTCGATGATTTCATAATCGTAACCTTCTGCTACGATTAAGCCCTTGTCCAACACACCTTCATTTAAAAGGTTCTGCACAACATTACACTGGAATGCACGGAAAATATTACCTGCACCAAAGTGAATCCATACAGGATTTTCCTTTGTGTTTTTTTCTACTGTTTCTCTGTCAAATTTGGGAAGGGAATAGCCTGCCTGTTCCCAAGCGGCTTTGTCAGCCAAACCGTTTTTACTTAATTCCATCTTATTTGGCTCCTTTCTCAATTGCTTCCCATAAACCGTTCAAGTAAGTTGCTCCCAATGCTCTGTCATATAAACCGTAACCGGGCATTGCCACTTCATCCCAAATCATACGTCCGTGATCCGGGCGGATAGGTCCGGTAAATCCGATATCATAAAGAGCCTTCATGATTTCATACATATCAAACGTACCATCAGAAGAAAGATGAGCAGCTTCTTCAAAGTTGGTCGGAGTAATAAACTTTAAGTTACGAACATGGGCAAAGTGGATTCTTCCCTTTAAAGAACGAATCATATCAGGAAGATCGTTGTCCAAATTGGTTCCGTAAGAACCGGAACAGAAGGTAACACCGTTGTGAGGATTGTCAACCATTTCCATCATTCTTAAGATGTTCTTCTTGTTGATGATGATTCTGGGAAGACCAAATACGCTCCATGCAGGATCATCAGGATGGATTGCCATATTGATATCATACTTGTCACATACCGGCATAATCTTTTCAAGGAAGTACTTTAAGTTTGCAAAAAGTTTCTCGTCATCCACGTCTTTATAGGTTTCAAACAATTCTTTTACGCGCGCCATACGCTCAGGCTCCCAGCCGGGCATGATTGTACCATTCATATCGCCTGCAATGGATTCAAACATCTTCTCAGGGTCAAGCGCATCCACCGCTTCCTGCGTGTACGCAAGTACGGTAGAGCCGTCGGGACGCATTCTTGCAAGTTCAGTTCTTGTCCAGTCAAAAACAGGCATGAAGTTATAGCATACCAAATGAATATCTTCCTGTCCGAGATTTTCCAGGGTTTCAATATAGTTTGCAATGTATTGGTCTCTTTCGGGAGCACCTGTCTTAATTGCATCGTGAATATTAACACTTTCGATACCTGCAATGTGTAAGCCTGCTGCCGCAACTTCATCCTTCATTGCACGAATGCGTTCTCTGCTCCACACTTCGCCGGGTTCTGTATCATAAAGGGTTGTAATAACACCGGTCACACCGGGAATCTGTCTGATCTGTTTTAAAGTTACGGTATCAAACTTGGATCCGTACCATCTGAGTGTCATTTCCATTTTTTGATTCTACCTTTCCTCTTTTATAATTTTATTCATCTTTTAAAAGAGGGACACCAAACCCATAAAAGAATATTCTTCATATAAAGCCGGTGCCCACATCTTACTTATTTTTTCTTTGAAAACTTACGTTTTATAATACCTTTCATAAGTTTCATCATGCATTTCTGCATAAAAGGTGATCTTCACTTCTTAATCTGGTTCAACTGTGCATTCAATGCTAAAAGCTGTTCCTTGGTAAACTTAATGCCTGCTGTTCCCATAAGGCTTGTGAGACGAATCAGTGTAAATCCGTTCATCATCTGCATCATACCTTCGTTCATTTCGAAGCCTGCTGCCATACCTCCTGCGTTCTTGCCCATCTGCTGCATTAAACCGCCGATTAACATTGCTCCCTGAGGATTTGCCATAATGTCGCCCATGGTATCATTCAATGAGAAATATCCTTCGGGCTCTGTAATATCAAACCAGTTCAGGATTGCGCCCTTTTCTTTTAATCGGTATGCTTCATTGAATTCAGCAACCTTGCGGATTGTGCTGGTATCTGTGCAATCACCTGCAACTGCTTCCAATTCAGATACTCCCTCATTAGGAACGTCAAAGTAGAAGAAGTGCTCAGCACTTGCCTGCTTGCCAAGGCTCTTACCATTTACGAATAATTCAACTTCCGGTAAATTAGAGTATACGGTTACCTTAGTAACATCTTCTACTCTGTCTACATATCTCTTACCGCAGATGTGTACGAAAGGATCATCTGATAACCATGCCTTGTATGCATAGAAAGAATCCTTCTTGTACTTACGGTCAAAGGTTATAAGACCTTTATGATTTTGTCCGTTTTCTCCACCTTCGTTTCTTGCATCAGCACCGAAGTCAAACATATTCCATACATGTGTAGCCCAGAGATACTTTCTTGTAAATAACTGCTTAATGAGTTCTTCATGATAGTATGCCTGATATTCTTCTGTATAGTCACCCTGCGTCGGTCTTGATGTATGCCAGTTAAGAGCTTCACAACCATATTCACTGACACCGATAGGGATGTTAGGGAAGGTCTTGTGGAAGTTATCAAACCAAGGTCCGTTCATGGAAGTATCTCCACCGTACCATCCAAAGTAATGGTTGTAAGAAACCACATCAGGAATCTGTATATACGGATCATGGATATCACACATAGATACACAAGCAATAGTGGTTAATCTTGTAGGATCCATCTTGTGAACCATGTCATTTAATATATTATGGTTATCCAATAAATCTTCATCAGAACCTGCCATACTAATCTCGTTTGAGAGACCCCAAACTACGATGGAAGGATGGTTATAATTCTGAACGATGAGTTCCTTCATCTGAGAAATGGTGTTTTCCCTACCGGTAGGCATATGCTTTGAAATGTAAGGAATTTCGGCCCAGATTACCATACCCATTTCGTCACACAAATCATAGAAGAACTGATCATGCTGATAATGTGCAAGACGGATTGTGGTCGCACCCATTTCATAGATTAAATCCATATCTTCTCTGTGGTGCTCAGGCAATAATGCATTACCAAGTCCCCATCTGTCCTGATGACGTGATACACCTCTTAAGGGATATTCTTCTCCGTTCAAGATAAAACCTCTTTCGGGATCGATTTCAAAAGTACGACAACCGAAGGGTGCGGATACGCTGTCAATGACTTCGCCGTCTTTTACGAGGTCTACTTCTGCTCTGTAAAGATAAGGATCCTTACGTCCGTGCCATAAGTGAACCTTGGGAAGATTGATTACTGCCTTGGTATCAGCAACTGCCTGCTTTACTTCTGCGATTACGTTCTCTTCATAATCATAAATCTTATAAACAAGTTCCTGTCCGTCAGCGGGGTTGGTAACGAATACTTCTACCGCTACGTCAGCATCTTCACCCTTAATTTCAGGTGTTACCATAAGGCCGGGACCTCCGTAGTAATCAAGGTCAAAGTGTGAATTGTTTACTGCAATAATACTTACGTCACGATAGAGACCGCCATAGAAAGTAAAGTCTGCCATCTGGGGATATACTCTGTCATTTGCAGCATTGTCAACAGCAACAACAATCAAGTTATCATTTTCCAAAGCATCTGTAATATCTGCTCTCCATGTTGAATAGCCGCCGTCATGACTTGCAATCTTCTTGCCGTTAATATAAAGGTCTGCTGAAGAGTTTGCTCCGCGGAATTCCATGTAATATCTGTCCGCTTCAGGCAAATCAAATTTCTTTAATTCTTTTGCATAATATGCGGTTCCGCGGTAGTAGTCTGCGCCGCCGTCCTGTCCGTCAATTGCATTCCAGCTGTGAGGAAGGGTAACCCAGTCCCACTTTTCAGGCATAGTAGCCGGTACTTCTGTTGCATTCTTGGTAAAAGCCCATTTTACATTAAAATTTATAATTTCTCTCACTCGAACTGTCTCCTTTTACTTCAATTTGATAATGAATTTTACGATAAATTTGGTTCTGCTGCCGAACCGCAGTCCGACAGCAGATTATTTTAAATTATTCTTCTGTAGATTCAGCTACCTGGCCATCAACAATTTCTCCATGTTTTATCTTTAATGCTGCAACGTTAGCATCAACCTGTTTCTTGTGAAGAGGATACCAGAACCATAATACGAGACCCAATAAAAGGAATCCTAAGGCAGGAACCAAAGTTGAAATATTAAAGATACCTGATAATACGCTGTCAGTTTGTCTTAAACCTTCGGAAGCTGCTACTGAATCGTAACCGATTGCTTCCAATAACCAGCCTGATAAACCTGCTGCAAGAGCCTGACCAAGCTTACGTGCAAAGGAGTACATAGCGTATACGGAACCGTCTTCACGGATACCGTTCTTAATTTCTGAATAGTCAATAACGTCTGTAATAAGTGCCCATGATACCATAGAGAACATACCAAGACCCAGCCAGCAAAGTACCTGCAATCCACAATATACCCATACGTTTTCAGGACGGATAATCCAGATAATAAGCATAACCCCTGCGCCAAAAAGACTGGATGCAATCGAAACCTCTGCTTTACCGAATTTCTTTGATAACGGCTTAGCAAAGATAGCTGCAAGAACCATACCAACCATCATAAGCATGGTAGATGCTGACTGCGCGCTTGCATTGTTATAATAGTCAGGGAAAATGTAAGCTGCCATGTTCTGCATGGTCAACTGTGCCAATAACATAACAATAGAAGCAACAATAATGGAAAGCAATGCGCGGTTGGTAACTGCGCTCTTAAGCATCTGACCAACAGAAGGTCCTTTTTCTCCGCTTGCTTCAACAACAACACGCTCTTTTACAAGATTGTAGCAAAGCAAATAACATACAATTGCAAGAACAGAGAAGATACCTGCTGCCAAGGTAACCTTAGGTCCGTTTAACGCTTCTTTAAACGTTCCGTCTGCCATAGGAATCTTGTCATAAGCAATGATAGGAAGGAGAACACCGATTACCATACCTGCAAGCATACCGCCCATGGTACGGAAGGTTGATAATGACTGACGATCTCCGGGTTCTGCAGAAATAGCAGAAGCCATTGAGCCATAAGGAATATTAACACCTGTATAGCAGAATGAACCCCAAAGAATATAAGTAATTGCTAAATAAATAACCTTAGCCGTTGTAGGAAGTCCTGCCAAACCGCTCTGATACATCAGGAAAGATGCAATGGCAACCGGGAAGCACATGCGGAGAATCCAAGGTTTGAATTTACCGTTAGGTGTCACCTTACCGCGGTCACAGATACGTCCCATAGCTACGTCTGTTATTGCATCTACGAAACGTGCCAGCATCATAATGGTACCGATAACACCGGCTGAAATTCCCATTACGTCAGTATAAAATTTGGATAAAATCATTGTGGATAAAATGAAAGTAAAGTCGTTACCGAAATCACCAAACATATATCCCATTTTGTCGCGCATGCCAAAAGGTCTTACTGCTTTTGTTTTTTGTTCTTTCACTTACATACCCCTTTCTGTGTTTGTTTATCATAGTTAAAGAATTCTTGTTGTGGATAACAGTCCCCCACGACAATCCACAACGCTTGATATCATTTTAACAAAATACTAACAATATAGAGAGTATAATTTTTGTTAGTTTTCGTACAATTTTTACCAGTTGTGTTTTTTACCCAAAAATGGTACGATAAAAGTCGAAAATAGTACTATTAAGAAAGGCGTTTTTATGAGCTATCATATTGAACTGGATTTTGCCCGCAAAATTTTGTCACACTTCCGCATAAAAAGCTATATTGTAACAAAGGATACGCTTAACGTTTCCGATATTGATATGGGACTTAGAAAGCTCATCGGTATTGATGATGAATACGAGCTTTCTCAACTTTTTTTAAAAGAAAATGTTAAACCGAACACCATATACAAACTGACGGATGCATTTTATTGCAATTATTTTCTCCTTCTGCTTCCTGATAAGGAAGTTGAAACTCTTCTGATTGTCGGTCCTTATACCACCCGTGAATTTAACCGGAATGAAATTATGGAATTCACTGAACAATATTCTCTCCCGCCACAGATTTTTAATACCTTGGAGAAATATTTTAATAACATTTCTTATCTCGAAAATGATTCTCTGGTATTAATTACAATGAATACCCTGGGCGAATTTATTTGGGGAAGTATGGAACATTTTAAATTCGAAACCATAGAAGAGGAATCGGAAGCTGTCTTTCACCGTAATTCCGAAATTCCCACTGACCTTTCTTATGAGCAGACCGATGCTTCCATCAATATGAAAGCAATTGAAGAACGCTATGCTATGGAGAATCAGCTTTTACATGCCATTTCCCAAGGTCTAAGTCATAAGGTGGAAATGATGCTTACCAATATATCCAATGCCAGTTATGAAAAGCGTACCTCCGACCCTATCCGGAACATGCAGAATTACTGCATTATCATGAACACCTTACTGCGTAAAGCTGTGGAAAACGGCTCCGTACATCCTTTTTACATTGATAAACTTTCCTCAGACTTTGCCCGCAAAATCGAGCAGGTTACTACTATGGAAAGCGTTCGCAAGCTACAAAAAGACATGGTTCATAAGTATTGTCTCCTTGTCAAAAATCATTCCATGCAGGGCTATTCACCCCTGATACAAAAGGTGATTACTTATATTGATAGCGATTTAACCGCTGACCTAAGTTTGAATTCCATCGCTTCCCATATGAACGTAAATGCCAGCTATCTGTCTACTCTTTTTAAAAGAGAAACCGGCAGCACCCTGACAAATTACGTAAATGAAAAACGTATCCAGCATGGCATTCTTTTGCTGCATTCCACCGGTTTACAGATTCAAACCATTGCTTCTTATTGCGGGATTCCGGACGTAAATTATTTTACAAAACTGTTTAAGAAAAAAGTAGGAAAGACACCAAAAGAATATCGCGAAATTTTCCTAAAAGGAGGAAAGAAAAAATAAAAAAGGCCACCTTTCGGTGACCTTTTTTCATTAACAACCGCTGTCAATTGCACAGCTGCAACCTTCACTCTGAGTCTGCGTACTGTTCCAGTTATAATTTTCGGCATTAAACACATTACTGCAACCGGTATTGGTATTTGCCGTACAAGTTGTGGTTGTTGTCTGTGTACAACCCCGTGTACTGCTCTCATTACCATATGCATACACGGAAATCAGCTTCAACGGACCGTTTCCCGTATTGCATACATTGTGCCACGTACCTGCAGGAATAAATACCGAATCCCCGGCACTTAACCGCTTTACACAATCTGCCGTACATCTTGTGTTTCCAAGCTTGACGGTAGCATTTCCACATACTACGGTAATCAGCTGGTCTTCCGCTTCATGTACTTCTGTTCCCACTTCTTGGCACATGGCTACACACATGACATTCACCTTCATATAATCGCCCTGTACAACGGTACTTCTTTCTTTATGATTTTGTCTTGCTGCACTGTCAAGATTCGTAAAATATGATGAATTTGAATTACCGTAACAACTCATAATAAACCATCCTTTTAAGGTGTTTTATGGTTTATCATATGTTCCTTTTCCGTAAAATGTGCGGCAATTTTCGACAAAATCCATATATTTCACTTACACAAATAACATTACTTTCTTTTATATTTTGTTGCAATGATAAGAGCGATAACGGCAACAAGAAGACATACCCCGTATAGCATCAGATTCTGCCATGCTGTACTTTGCCCCTGCATACCGTTCATCCCGCGCATCCCCGAGAAATTACCTGCTGCAATACTCTGCTCTCCTTGAAATTCCTGCGACATATCTCCCGGAATCTCCTTAACGGTATCTCCGCTCATCTCTGAGGACATTTCTCCGCCAAACATTTCTTCCATGTCCGAAGGCATTTCCATGTTCCCCATGTTACCCCCGTTCATTTCCTGACGCTGTCCCCCTGTAGGTTTTTCCATATTTCCGTTCATTTCTTTTCCAAATCCTCCTCTACCATTTCCACCACCCATATTCATGGTCCCCATGGTATCGATATCTATTTCTGAAGCATCAACCAATGTGTCCGCGTTTCCTCTCTGTCCCTGCGTGGTAGAAGGAATACTTCCTTCAAGCTGACCTTTTATACTGTCTGCTCTAAGTTCCATGGTTTGATAAAGCATTGCGGCACCTTCATCATACTCACCATACGTATAAAAGGCAGTAGGATCCGTATCTACCAGTTCATCAATTTGACTACGTATTCTGTTATATGCGGTTTCAAGACCACCGCCATATACATAATCCTCCGTTAACCGACGCAGATACTCATGATATTGAGCCAGATATTCTTCATTCTCCATCAGTGTGTCAAAAAATTCTGTTCCGCTAAATGGCGTATCAATCGGATCATTTATCACATCCGTGGCTCCGTTACTTCCCATACCGCCAAATGCCAAATTATAATCCCATGGGATAATATTCAGCCTACCACTGCTCTCATATAAATAATAGTTATGCGACATACTTTTGGTAAAACTGTCCTCATTTACCACAAATGCATGTACAGCCATATATTTTAAAAGATTATCAATGTCCATGTACTGCTCTAAATCCGTACCTGAACTTATATTGGCCAATGCTTTTACCACGCGCTTATGGTCTGCGTCTGTGGTTTCATTTATCGCGCCATCCCAAATGGCAGAATAACTGTCTGTATCATCATCGGTATAGGTAAGGTCGGCTCCGTTACCGCTACCAAATCCTCCACCGTTTCCACCTCCCATTTCCATGGTTTCCGGTTTGTATAAATACCCTTTTTCCGTGCCATAGTTTCGCATCATAAAACTGTCTTCCACAGCTTCTAATGCAAGATACACTCCCCAGTATTCTCCATTGACGGAAATTCTGGCATAATTGTACAGTGAAGCATCTGCCCCCAGATACTGATACATGTCATACACAATGGCTTCCTTCATGTTGGTGGCATCGGCATAATTATTATTCAGAATCAATTTATCCAGCCCCATACAGGTCTGACCCTCTACGTAACGGTCAAATTCCAGTTTCAGACTGTATCTTTCCGTATCTGCATCAGATGCAATGGATGACAGACTGGTATTTCCTTTCGGACGGATTGCCACATTATTCAGCAGATTCCCGTTAATCTCCACATCACACCGGTAATATTCCTCCGAAATAGCATTTTCCAACATATCCTGCCACTCTGCTTCATCCATTATGATATTCACTTCCATGATTTGGGCAGTATCAAAGAGCTCTGTTTCATATTTCATTGCAACTGCCTTGCCATCCGTCTCTACCGCTTTTTCAGTCAGCAGTCCCGAAAATAAAACCAAACTCAGACATGAGAGAAATGCAAATGCTACCAATACATATACAATGCGGTTGATATATTTACTTTTAATCATTTCCATCCCTCTGCTTATGACATATAATCGCCGTTATAGCTGACCAAAGTTACATTATCCACTCCGTCCAACTCATTTATCCGATTGACAAAATCCGTTGTACTTCCTTTAATCCGGATTTCTGTAGTTAACTCAATACCGCATGCATTTACGGTTTTCGCTTTTACAGCATAACGTTCTACCGATTTGCTTAACAATGCAACAGCTTCCTTTTCTGTCGTATCATCCACACAATTCATAATCATAATGTAAGGCATTTCTGAGCTTTTGCGGTTGGCAAAGATGAGGAGAATCATGCCGATAATCACTGAGCCTATTACAGCAAGCGGAATCATGCCGGCACCGATAACAATACCAGCCGCAATCGCCCAAAAAAGGAAGATTATTTCCATGGGCTCTTTAATAGCCGCACGGAAACGTACAATAGAAAGGGCACCCACCATACCAAGGGAGAGTACCACGTTAGAAGTAACTGCCATAATGACCAGGGTTGTCACTAAAGACAAACCAACAAGACTCATGGCAAAACCATTGGAGTACATTACTCCTGTGAACGTCTTTTTATAGATTACAAAAATAAAAAGACCGATAACCAAAGCAAACAACATACCGATAACAACATCTAAAATAGAGAACTCTGTTACATTCTCTAAAAAACTTGATTTAAAAACATCACTAAAACTCATTTTTCTATTTCCTTTCTTTGTCTCTACTACTGTTAAAATTGGAATACAGCCTATCCAAACCTGCGACATATTCCATATTTTGAAAACGCCTGTTGGCGCACATTTCCGCACTGAATCATCCTCGAGATTACATCCGGAAGAAAATCATCATATTTTACTTCCAGAATCATTGTTTCACAAGATTCGGCTGCTACAATTCCCTCTGATGCACTCTCTGCAAAATCCTGCTTAAATAAACTAGTCCGGATATCCGAATCAAAAGTAACTCTTACATTTCCGGCTTCGTAAATATATGGTTCTCTTTGATAAGAAACCAGAACCCTGGGTCGCAACACCTGATATTTCATTTTGGCATATAATTCTTTTATCAGATGCTCAGGATGTTCACGCATCCACGCCGTTTCCCCACGCATAAGTAATTCATATTCTTCTTTTGTCAAAGGTACACTTATTTTTTGACACAAGTAATTTTTTTTAATCTTTTTTTCAAGGGTAATAAACGATAAGTCATCATTGTAATACCGGATACGGAATTTTTCCCTATATGCATAACCGTTTATCTTTTCCCGCAGATTTTTATCTTCGTAATTATCAAAATAAATACTGCGAATCCGATAAACACCATCCGTATCGGTATGACAATCTGATTTCATGATGGCACGCAGACGACTGCGCATAGATAAATAGTCGGCATACCCTATCTCATACTTCAACTCATGTCGGAAGCGTTCCTGCTGTTGCATTCTTATCACTCCGTTCTTTATGTCATTGAAGCAAGTATAGGGTATCAACCTGAAATGAACTTTAAAAAACTTCTGAAAGGATTGTGAAATATCTAAATGGTAACTTTAAAAGTAATCGTTTCCTTATCCAGCTTTGCCTTGATGGAACCTCCGTGAGCCTCTGCCACGGACTTTGCAATAGACAAACCTATACCGTTACCGCCTGTTGCTGAGGTTCTGGATATATCCGGACGGTAAAAACGTTCGAACAGATAGGCTAATTCCTCTTCACTTATCTTTTCACAGGCATTGGATATTTCCAATACCGTATTGCGATGCTTTTTATATGCATTCAATGTTACTTTGCTGTTATCCGGGGAATACTTAAATGCATTATCCAAAAGAATGGATATCATCTGCTGTATAGATGCATGGTCTCCACATAGCGCTAAGCCCTCTTCTATTTCATAGACAAATTCCTTTTCCTGCGCTTTGGCAAGACCGATAAACGGCTCGATTCCTTCCCATAGCGCATCGCTGAAAGAAAAGGCCTCCTGTTCCGGAAAAGGAACTTCTTCATCCAAGCGCGAAAGTGTAATTAAATTTTTGACAAGTTTGGACATACGTGCAGTCTGCTTCTGAATATTTAATACCCATTCATTGCCTTCATCTTCCATAGCAAGTAAATCCGCACTGGTGGCAATAGAGGTTAACGGGGTTTTAATTTCATGCCCCGCATCCGTAATAAACCGCTTCTGTCTTTCAATATTATCCGCATAGGGCTTAATTGCCCTTTTGGACAAAATGACAAGTAAAATAAAAATAACGGTCAAACTGGTCACGGCAACCAGACAGGAAATCATCATAAGATTTCGTATAAATTGTAATTCGCTTGCAACATTCAAAAAAAGAATATGACTTCCGGGGCCGTTTTCTCTTACCATATAACGATATTCCCCATAAAAGCCCCTTTCCCTTCCACGCTCCAGAACTGCCGTAGCGTATTCTTCGGCCTGCTCCTGCGATACCGATGACACAAAATCCATACCGGCTGACATGAGTTTACCCTCTTCATTGACCTGCACAAGGAAAAAACGCATCATATAAGGTTCCTCTTCAGAGGGGACAGGTTCACCAAAAATATGGTTTCCCATGTGAATACCACCCTGTTCCCCTATGGGGCCTATATCCACTTGATGTGTTTGCGGTAACCGATACATAGAAGCATCAATATTCTGAATCGTGACAACATAATTCCAAAGATTAATAACAAGCACCAGAATAATGGTAACCACAGTAATTGCCGACATTGCAGCGCCTACAAAACGCCAACGCATTTTTTTTAACATACTGTTTCCTCCAATGAATAACCTGCACCGCGAATGGTTTTGATTTCTGCCGTCGCACCCAGTTGCTTTAATTTTTTACGCAGAAAACCCACATAAGTCCACACCACATCGATTCCCGCTTCGGAATCCGCACCCCATATCTTATCCATAAGATGCTCTGATGAAAATACATGCTGGGGATATTTGATAAATAATTCCAGCAGTTGAAATTCCTTATTATTCAAGCGCACTTCATCGGAATCTGTGGATAAAATATATGCATTACAATCCAGTTTTACATTTGCGAAGGTAACTACTGAAGGGGCATAGCTTTCGCTTCTTCTGGATAGTGCTTTGACCCTTGCCACAAATTCACTGGTGGCAAAAGGCTTGGATAAATAATCATCCGCTCCTGCATTTAAGCCTGCCACCCTGTCTTCAATCTCACTTTTGGCAGTAAGAAACATTACAGGGGCGGAAATACCCTTCTCCCGCAAACACCGAAGTACACTAAGTCCGTCCATTCCGGGCATCATAATATCCAGAATAATGACGTCATAGGCTGTATGCATAATATAATCCATTGCCTCTTTTCCATCATAAACAGCATCAACCGTATATTTATTTTTTTCCAAAATGATTTTTAATGCCTTCGCAATTTCTTTCTCATCTTCCGCAATTAAAACACGCATATATTTTCCTTTCCTGTGACGCTACTACTTATTGATTTCATCTTCCACATCGCTTAACTGGGTATAAATGCAACCACAAGCTCCCCCTGCAATCGCCGGCACAAGCATTTTACGATACATATCGGCAATGGTCTCTGTCAATTCGTGACTGTTTTTCGAATAAATGTGTTCACTGTCGAAATCATTCTTCTCCCCGGCAAACCAGCCGGACGCAGAATCCACCAGACGGGTACTGTCCAATGCTTTTACCTTATCGTACATTTCATCACTGTTAAACTGTCCCCAGCCTTCGTTAAATATATTTTTTAAATCTAAAATCTTACTCTCAATTTTTTGTATGATTTCGATAAAAGCCTCATCACTTTTGCCGCTTGGATCCTCTAATCCCCCATTTTCCTTTTCTCCACCCATCTCTAAATCAGCCACATTTGAAGCAAATTAAACGCATATCCTACCAAAATAATTCCCACAATACATATTGTAATAAAAATCGCCAACAACTTTGTTGTGAGAACTTTCTTTAACATAATAACCGAGGGGAAGGAATTTCCGTTTCCCAAGGATCGTATGACCCAGTTTTCAGGAATCCAATTATGAATGATTGCACCGATACCAACACCAATCAACACATACGGAAACACCTTTTTAACCGTATAATAAACTCTCTCCCACGCATAAAATAGTCTTTCCTTTAACGTCATACCTTCCGCCAAAAGTTCCACCATATTTTCTTTTGGAACGTCCAATATAATCTGATCTTCCATATGCAGTTTCTCAATGAGAGTGCCACCGGCAACTGCAATCACCAAACCTAATAACACATACAATACCGCAATCTTCCATCCGAATGTACTCATTAAAAGAATCAACGACCCCAAATCTACCATCGGCGACGAAATCAGAAACGAAAAGGTCACACCCAGTGGCAAACCCGCAATGGTAAACCCGATAAAAATCGGAATAGATGCACAGGAACAAAAAGGAGTTACCGTTCCCATCAATGCAGCAATACTGTTAGCGACAATACCCTTGTATCTGCTTATAATCATCTTTTATTTCCATCCTTGATTTGATATGCCCCGGCCTTTTCTTTTCCCTCACAGCTCTTTAGTTCTTTCAAATATGCCTTTGCATTCTTAATTCCTGCTTTAGAAAGTGAATAGTACATCCACTTACCCTCCTTACGACCGCTTACCAGTTCCGCATCACAAAGTATTTTCATATGATGGGAAAGGGTAGGTTGGCTGATTTGCATAGCCTCCAATAATTTACAGGCACATTTCTCGCCGTCTTTCAAAAGTTCCATAATCTGTAATCTATTCTCATCGGCAAGTGCCTTAAATAAATTTGCAGTTTTTTTATAGTCCATAGTATCACCTTCCTTTTCTCTTATTATATTGATATATTGAAATCTGTCAATATATTGTTTATTAAAAAAGGTGCGTTTTAAAAACAGCACCTTTTTATTTCTTCTACCCATTTCTCCGGATAACAAATCAACAGTTCCTCATGACGCATATCATGTTCACGAATATCCGGGTTTGCGAAATGCTTGTGATACCGCTTGAGATATTGTTCACCCATCTTCATGGCGTAGAAAACATGAATTGTGGTTCCCTTGGCACCAATTTTTTCTTCCAAGGGTGTAATCAGATCAGAGTAAAACTGATTCTTTGCACTTTCTTTTTTGATAAAAGGAAAACCTCCCTTTCCGATACCCAGCATTTCATAAAACTTTCGTCCGTACTCTGTTTCCAGATTTTTCTCAAAGCCTTTTTTCATAAAGCTTGGATATTCCCCGGTCTGCAGCATTTTGGTCATCATTCCACCAAACAGATTGGTCATAAGCCATGCCTTTAACTTACCGGCCTGATCAAGGTCTGAACTTCCGATAAAACCATGCTCCACGTGTACGTTTTTACGCTGAATTAAAAGTCCCACAAAGGAGCCGCCCAGAGAACAGCCGTAGGCCGCAAAAAGCCTGCCACCGAAATTTTCTTTTATGTAGTTTTCAATCTTCCCTGTTTCGATAATCATATCCGGAAATATTGTGTCTTCCGTTTCATCAAATCCGTCGTAGGAAACCGCAATAACATAAAAATCTTTTTCCAGAAGGGGGATGACTTCCTTAAAGCTTGTATAATGACACCAGGTTCCCGGGAAAAGCATAATCGCCGGATTGGTATTGTTTCCGTAGCAATAAAACTTCATTTGGTTGTTCTCCTCTTGCAAATCTTCCGTTACTTTTTGTTCATTCAACCTAATTCATTACGAAATCAAGAACACGAATAATCCTGCCACCAGTGCAGCCGGAATACCAAGTAACATCCCTTTCAAAGAACCCTTGGCATGGAACAGATAATCCTTGTATCCTTTCATTCCTTCTGTTCCGGGAATCACAACCCTTTTACTGTGGCAGAACCAAAGCCAGTCGATTACAATGCAATCATACCAGTTGGCCGCGCTCCATAAAATATATGTATATCCCGCACCTTTGAGAAAAGTGTCCGCTCCGTTAAATTTAAATACGATAAATCCAAACAAAACACCTATCAGAATGATGGCAAACACTCTTTTTATCAGAAACTTTTTTGATTTCCTGTCTTGCGATTCTTTTACAAGTCCCATTTCTATCGCTTTCTCGTAAATATCCGTCGGATAATCGTGAATCATGGAAAGAGGATTTTTGAGTACTGTAGGTACCACCGCAAGGGTGAATAATATAAATAATACAATCAGTTCAATCGCCCAACTCATAAACTTTCTCCTTCATTAAAATTACTTGAAATATAAGATTCTTATTCGCGCGTTAGTCTTTGCTAACTTCTTGCCTTAATTTCGGGTGCACACTTGTGCACCACCTGACTTTATCATATAATTGCTTTTAGGAAAAATCAAGTAACAAACTAAAATTGGCACATATTTCGTAATTTGTGCCACTTTTCTCCAATCAGTTCAAACGGTCGTCATTTTATATTATAATGTATAATATGCTTGGAAGCTCACACGAAAGGAAACTCTTCTATGTACTTTGAAGGAATTGAAACCAATCAGACCAGATTTTGGATTATCAACAGTCTGTTGGAACTCTTAGAAAAGAAAGACTACTCGGACATAACGATTAATATGATTGCGGACCATGCAAATCTTGGCAGACGCACCTTTTATCGCCATTTTAAGACAAAAGACGATGCCATGAAGTACATTACAGAGCTTTTAATGGATCAGTTTGCTGATACAATAATAAACAACCACTCCTCCGGTATGGAAGAAGTGGCTGTCGCTTACTTTCAAT
>CAZYVY010000007.1:0-62518 GCA_964651555.1 uncultured Lachnospiraceae bacterium
CGGACAAACGGTTTTCAAGACCGCCTCGTTATGACCACTTCGATACCTCTCCATGCGCACTGTTTTTTTTGTCAGCGCAAAATGTATTCTAGCAAATATAATTTACGATGTCAACTGATTTTTTTATTTTTTTACAATTTTTCTCAACATCTTTTTAGAATATAACCAAGTAAGATTCTTTCTATACAAACTCATCCTAAAATTGTTTCTGCCAGCACCATATCTTCCGGAGTTGTTATTTTTACATTATTATAACTGCCCTCTACCAGCCTTACTTTTAACCCACCAAATATTTCAGCCACCATGGAATCATCCGTCACGTTATACTGTTTACAATACGTTTCTTCTTTTTCAAAAAAAGTATCATATGCTTTTTTTATCAATTCGTAAGAAAAAGTCTGCGGCGTCTGAATTGTCCATATCAAATCTCTTCTGGGCGTTTCTTTTACAAAACCATTATCATCAGCTATTTTAATAGTATCTTTCACCGGCATACCGGTAACACAGGCACCATATTCTTTCACCGCTGCCATGTTCCGGCAAATGATATCATTATCCACAAAAGGTCTTGCACCGTCATGAATAAAAACCACCGTTGCCTCTTCACATTCCCTTAATCCGTTATAAACAGAATGATAACGTTCTTTTCCGCCCGCAACAATTTTGCTTACTTTTGTTATCTTATATTTTTCAACAATTTCTGCCTTACAATATGCAATTTCGCTTTCTGCAGTCACAAGAATGATTTCATCCACCACACTATCCTGAAACGCTTTTAATGAATAATACAAAACCGGCTTGTCTTTTACCAATAAATACTGCTTTGCTACATCAGACTGCATTCTCTTTCCCCGTCCTGCCGCCAATACAATTGCAACTGTCTTACCCATAATGTTTCCTTTCCTATCTATTCTATATATAAGAGGCTTATAAAAGCATGCCGGCAGCTACCAACATGCTTTTTATAAAAAATTATAATCTCTCACCAAGTTTCAAATTCGGTACGGCATTCAAATCATAACCATGACATACACCTTTAATATATTCATAATAAGCAGCAGCTCCAATCATTGCTGCATTATCCGTACATAAAACAGGGGGCGGTAAAAAGAATTCCACATTCTTTTCAGCACATGCTTCTTCAAATGCCTTACGCAGCGAACCGTTTGATGCAACACCGCCCGCAATGGCAAACTTGTCCAAATGATACTTTTCAATAGCATCCATGGAATGCCCCACAAGCACATCTATGACCGCCTGTTGGAAAGAAGCAGCCACATCTGCCGCATTCACTTCTTCTCCTTTCATCTGGCAACCGTTCAGATAATTTAAAACCGCCGATTTCAAACCACTAAAACTAAAGTCATATTCTCCATCACCCACTTTTGCTCTCGGGAACCGTATGGCCTCAGGATTACCTTCCTTTGAAATCTTGTCAATTTTAGGACCGCCGGGATACCCCAAACCAATGGCACGTGCTACTTTATCAAAAGCTTCTCCAGCTGCATCATCACGCGTACGTCCCAGTATTTCATACTCTCCGTAATCTTTTACCGACACAAGATGTGTATGTCCGCCGGAAACCACCAAGCACACAAACGGCGGTTCCAATGTGGGATTGGCAATATAATTTGCGGAAATATGCCCTTCAATATGATGCACCCCGATTAAGGGAAGGCCGGTAGCAAAAGCGATTGCCTTGGCGGCGGATACACCCACCAAAAGAGCACCTACCAAACCGGGTCCGTAAGTAACTGCAATTGCAGACAAATCTTCCAATGTAACTCCTGCTTTTTGTAACGCTTCCTCTATAACCTGATTTATTTTATCAATATGTTTGCGTGATGCTATCTCAGGAACCACACCTCCATATACCGTATGTAAATCTATTTGCGAAAAAATCACATTCGAAAGAACTTCCCGTCCGTTTTTTACCACCGCTGCGGCAGTTTCATCACAGGAACTTTCAATTGCCAGTATTAAAACATCCTTTTTCATATTTTTATGCTTCCTCTGCCATCTGTTCGCTTTGAAGTTCTTCTACTTCATCTTCTTCCAATAATTCCCATCCGAGAATCTTCCAATGCCCTTCCTCATCCCTACGCATGATAAAAATTTCATTGGAATATATATATTCTGTTCCCTGACGTAAACGATAGGTTGCATAAAGCCGGGCATACTTTCTGCCATCCAGTTCAAATTCTTCTACATCTGTACTGGAAGAAACCGTATAACCCGAAACCACAATACCCATGGAATTAAATTCCAAAATATCTGCCCGCAAGCTTTCCAAATATTCTTCTTCCGTTACATCTGCACACAATTCCGCATCATATAATTTCCGCGCAGTCTGTGCAAGTCTGACCAAATCCTCTTCCGTTAAATTCTCCTGATAAAAACAGGTTGTAATCTCACTATAATATTTTAATACCTCTTTGGGCGTAGGAGGATAATTGATATCTAAATTACGAAGAACGATGTTGTCTACGTCGGATACTACCACTTCGTCATCGGCAGTATGCGTCTGCGGCTTATTATTCATATATATAAACAAACCTAAAAACGCTGCCACAAACAAAATCACAATAATAACAACCATTACTTTTTGCCGATTCTTCATTCTTCTCCTCCTTCCCCCGTATTCATTTTATCTTTTTAATCCTGAAACATTAAATCTACACTTTTACCATCTTTTCCCGCATGGGCATTAGGAAATATTTTACGCACTTTCTTCATATAGTCTTCCGGACGAACAAGCGAAGGGCTGTAATGTGTCAACCACATTTCTGCCACATTGCTCCGTTTTGCAAGTTCTGCTGCCTCATAAAAAGTCATATGTTTATATTCCCTGGCTTTTATCAATTTATCTTCTTCTCCGTACATACCTTCGCAGATAAAAAGATCAGAGTCTTTAGCATTTTCAACAATACTGTCACAAGGTCTGGTATCTGTGGTATAAGTTACTTTCAATCCTTTACGCGGAGCACCCAGAACCATGTCCGGAGTATACGTTATCCCTTCTCCTTCAATCATTTCACCTTTTTGCAGACGATTCCAATACTTCTGAGGAATTTCCTGTGCTTTGGCACGTTCCACATCAAACATCCCGGCACGTTCCACTTCCAAACTGTAGCCATAACATACAATATTATGATTTACCTTGAATGCATTCAGTTTAATACCACCCAGATCAATGGTCTGTTGCGGTGACGTAAGCTCCATATATTTTATCTCAAAGGGCAGTTCCGGTGCAATGGTTCGTAATGCCGTAACCACTCTCTCCAATCCTTTCGGGCCTATTAGCAGCAAAGGTTCTGTTCGTTCTGCATTGCCCATGGTAAGAAACATTCCCGGCAATCCGCTGATATGATCTGCATGATAGTGCGTAAAACAAATCACATCAATGGGTTTCGGACTCCAGCCCTTTTCTTTCATGGCTATCTGGGTTCCCTCACCACAGTCAATCAATATACTTTTTCCATTGTATCGAACCATAAGTGAAGTCAACCACCTGTAAGGCAGTGGCATCATTCCACCGGTCCCCAGAAGACATACATCTAACATATGACACCTTCGCTTCTCTATTTTTATAAAAGCTCCGTTACCACCGTTACCGTAGGCGGCACTGCAAACTCTTTTGTTATTCTTTCATAACAGTCTTCGCACAAATCAAAGTCATGCTTTTCACGGTCTCTTTTGGAAAAATATCCGAACATCCAGTCCGAATGAAAACTTCCCTCCATCAAAATTCCGTTTTCTACTTCCATATCTTTACCACAGCCGTTGCACACGACCCTGAATAACTTCTGCTGTTCTTCATTGTATTCCCGCATTGGTACCCCTCCACTCTGTCTGTTCTGATGATGCAATCTTATTAATGCATCATTATGTAAAATTATACAGAAGAAAAATAATCATTCCAAGTGGGAAATAAAGGAACGTATTTACTCCCGGTGCAACCAGTAAATCGCAGCATTTTCTGTAGGATTGCGGTAAAAATCCGGGCGTATTCCTTCACAGACAAACCCCAGTTTTTCATATAATGTCCTCGCCGCCGCATTCCCTTCTCTTACTTCCAGCGTAAAATGCTTGATTCCTCTTTTTTCAGCATCAGATAGCAGCCTTTGCAACAGTTGTAACGCAATACCTTTTTTTCTAAATTCTCTTTTTACGGATACATTCAAAACTTCGCCTTCATCGAAAGAAGTAACCAGTCCGCAGACCCCTACTAAAGTTTCCTCTTCATAAGCCACAAGATACAGGGACGTATCTTTTCTTACTTCTTCCATAAAAGAATGGGCAGACCACGGTTCGCTGAAATTCTCCGTTTCCAAAATTGCCGCTGCTTCCGTATCTTCAAGCTCCATGGTGCGAATTATCATAAAAGTCCGGCTTCCTTTCTTTCACGTTCCGCTTGGGAAAGACGCAAGTATTCAGGCGAATGTGCAGCCGCATCCTCAAATATGCCGGCTTTAAACTTCTCCATTCCCAGTCCCGCTACACAACCGGCTTTCTGCAACGCAAGGTGTCCGGGTGCATAAGAATAAGATACTTTCATCAAAGCTTTTAACTGCTCTGCAAAAACAGGCACGCCATCGCCAAGGAAAATCACTTCCCGTCCTTCTTTGTTTAACGCTTCTGCAATTTCTTCAATGGGAACCGCACAAGCTTCTCTTATTACATGCAACTCATATGTCTTCTGCATGCATTCCTTATTCTCTAAAACATTTTCTTTTACAGCAAATTCATAAATGCCGGTATATACCTGATTACGTCTTGCATCCATAATCGGGCAGACCAAGGAATCCGTACCGTACATGTTATAAGCTAAAGCATCCACTGTAGATACCGGTACAATAGGTTTTTTTAATGCCAAACCCAATCCCTTCGCCGTTGCAGAACCGATACGGAGTCCCGTAAAAGAACCCGGTCCCGCCGCAATGGCAATAGCATCAATTTCGTTCATATCCAGACCCGTTGACTCTACAATTTCTTCCAACATGGGGAGCAAGGTCTGTGAATGTGTTTTCTTATTATTTATGGTATATTCCGCCACCAGTTTGTCATCTTCCAGAATCGCCACGGAAGCTACAAGTCCTGAGCTGTCAATTCCAATCAGTTTCATATGAACCTCCACATTGCCATTCCGATACAGACAATGTTTCTGTTTTCTTTTTCTGTCGCCGTTTATTCTATGGTAATTTTTCGATAATCAAATCCCTTCTCGGGATTTTTTTCAATGGTTATGGTTATTGTATTTTCCGGCATTAATTCTTCAATCAAATTTGCCCACTCCACAAGGCAGACACCTTCGCCGTAAAAATAATCCTCATAGCCTATTTCTTCCATTTCCTCAGGTTCACCGATGCGATACACATCAAAATGATAAAAAGGAAGACGTCCGTCTTCATACACCTGCACAATGGTAAACGTCGGACTGTTGATATGCTCTTTTATCTCTAAACCAGCTGCCACTCCCTGGGTAAAAACGGTTTTTCCAACGCCCAGATCTCCGATAAGCGCATAGACGCTACCTGCCTTTGCATTCCGTCCCAGTTCTTTTCCAAGGGCAAAAGTTTCTTCGGCACTCAATGTTTCATAAATCATACATTTCATTCCCAATCAAAATACTGTTTCATTTCGTTCTTAACATCCCTGCTTCAATCATGAGATTCTAGAAACGAATCTTCATTATATCCGGTTTAACGTGAGTTGCAATATATCCAATCACATCATCTGTTTGATTTCCCAAATCTGCTCGCGGAAAAATAAACGCATTCACGTTAGATGTATAAACAAAAATACTTCTTCTGGTATTGCAAGCCTTCACACACTGTTCCCACTTTGCCATCTGTGATTCACCATTCTGGCTGATTTCAATACCCTCCTCGCACAGGCGATAGTGTAAAGGCTGTTGAAACGCCGGCGTAAGCTTTGCCTGTACATAGGAACGATAAATCGCAGTCAGCGGCTCATACACAATGAAAGCAATACCTAAAATCAGAAACAAAATTCTTGTAGTATCTTCTCTTACAAAAAATAAATAAATGCAGAAGAAGCCTAACGCAGTAGCCAATATGGTAATTGGTTTCCTATATGTGTGCTGAATTTTAAAATCATACAATACCCCGGGGGTTACTTTTACATCAAATTCAAGTTCCAAAATGCATCCCTCAACTTTCTATGCATTCTTAATCCAGACTAGCATAACACAAAACGAAAAAATTTAAAAGAGAAAAGAAAAAAACCTGTACTCTTTCATCATTTTTTCATAAAAAAGTACAGGTCATATTTTATTTCCTGCGAAGCGCCTCGATGGGCGTAAGTTTCGCAGCCTTCTTCGCCGGATATAATCCGAAGAATACACCTATTCCGCAGGAGAACAAAGCAACCGCAAGAATAAATATAGGATTATAATCCGCAACAATTGTCATTTTAGCAAGACTTCCCGCAAGCGAACAGATTAAAGTAGCACCACCGATACCAATGAGGATACCGATGATTCCGCCAAGCAGTGATATGGTTCCCGCCTCTACCAGAAACTGAAACAATATGCTTCCCGTTCTTGCTCCGAGTGCTTTACGGATACCAATCTCTTTGGTACGTTCCGTCACAGATACCAGCATAATATTCATAATACCGATACCGCCTACCAGGAGGGAAATCATGGCAATCAAAACAATCAATACCGTAATTACATTTAATATGGCATTGAAGGATTCCAACACCGAATCAAAGCGTAGGACTTCAAACTTACCTTCCCCGCGGACATCATGTCTTGCCGTTACAAGATTCACCGCATCATTTGCCACCTGCGCCACATTCTCTTGGGAGTCCGCCAGAATGTAAACCATATAATAGTCCAAACCGATACCATAAGCACCTAATCTGTCATGAATAAGCGAATGCGGAACCTCGATTGTATATTTTCCCGTTCCGTATAACATCTGTGTCGCAGATGATTCACTATCTTCCCTGACACCGACAATTTTCAAATTGTAATAACCTCCGTACAATTCAATTTCTAACATCTCGCCCAAAACATTGGTAGAACCAAAGAACGCTTTTGCCGTAGCTTCCGTCACTACACAAACCGGCTCATAGTTATCATACTCTTCCTGTGTAAAATAACGCCCTCTTACCAAAGGTTCTGAATACAAATACTGTAAAGACGGTGTTCCGAATCTGGCACTCACTTCGTTAGGTGCAAAACGGCTTTCGCTTTCCACATCCACCCACATGGTCATATCCATGGTGACGCCTTTAACATTGTCTACCTTCTCTTCAATTGCTTTGATATCATCCTCGGCAATATAATAATTATCATCAACAGCCAACAGGTAAATACTGTTTCCCACCATGTCATTTAAGGTATTATAGATACTGTCTCTAAAACCGTTACCGGTAGATACGGTCAATACCACCGAAGAAATACCGATGACAAGACCAAGCATGGTAAGAAAAGAACGAACTTTATTCATTTTTATATTTGCAAAAGCAATTTTAATATAATCTAAAAACTTACTCATTTATGCCTCCATGGCATTCTTTTACTCGTGACGTAAAGCCTCAATCGGACTTAAATTCGCGGCCTTTTGGGCCGGATAAATCCCGAAGAAAATACCGATTACACCGGAAAAGGCAGCCACACCCAGCACAGTCCATGCATTAATGTAAGCAATCACTTCCATTTTTAAAAGGAGGGATGCTATTTTACAAATCACTGCCGCACCGCCCCAGCCAAACGCCATACCGAGCACGCCGCCAAGCAGTGTAATCATAGCCGCTTCTGCCAAAAACTGAATCATAATAGATCCTGTTTTAGCACCTAGTGCTTTGCGGATACCGATTTCCGAAGTACGCTCGGTTACGGATACCAGCATAATGTTCATAACACCAATACCACCTACCAAAAGGGATATGGACGCCACTAAAGAAATAAAAATTGTAATATAATTAATAATATCGTTAATTTGCTTTGTCGCCGTAGCAAACTCATCGGTGGTAATCACATGTTGTCCGCGCACATCTTTTCTGGCTTCCAGCAACTGAATGCAATCCTGTGCCACCTGCGCCGAATTCCCGGGAGTTTCTGCAATCACAAGGAAGTTATCAAATTCTTCCCCCATTCCCCAGCCTGTAGCATTGTCCATAGTAGTCAACGGCATTTCTATTTCCACTTCATCATAATAATACAGCATGGTTTTAACCGCATTATCCGACTTCGCTCTTACACCTACAATGCGCAAGTTTACCACCGCATCGGATATGGTTACTTCAATATTTTCGCCTACCACATCGGCACTACCGAATAAATTAATAGCACTTTCCTCCAAAATTACGCAAACCGGACTGCCATCCTCGTACTCCTCCCGGCTAAAATATCTGCCATGTAAAAGTGGCTCCGACATAGCATAGGTATAATCCGGTGAGGATGCTGTAATGTAAGTTGTATAATCCCTTTTCCAGTTACTCGTAACTCCGTATCCATTGTAAACCGGCATAACAGCTTTTACATTGTCAACTTTGGTGCGGATTGCCTCGATATCTTCCGGGGTGAACCAAATATATTCGCCGGAATCGCTTTCTTCCCAAGCCATAATATACATCTGTCCCGCAAACATTCCGTTGATGCCTTCAAGCACGGAAGTTTTAACGCCGTTACCGATTGCTACAATCAGGATTACCGAAGAAATACCTACAATAATACCAATCATGGTAAGAAAAGAGCGTCCTTTGTTGTTACGAATGGAAAGCCAGGCTATTTTAATATATTCCAATAACTGAGACATATTAGTTCCTCTTTCTATAAGCTTTTTACATTCCTTCCAACATCATTTCCATTTCTGTAGCAGTCATTTCCGGCATGGCTATTACAGGAGTACCTTCTTCAATATCAGAAGACACCATGGAAATTATCTGGTCCGTTTCCTCCAGCCCTTCCACAATCTCAACATATTCATCCGAAGAAATACCAAGGGAAACATATCTTTTTTCTACAATTCCGTCTGCCACAAGGTATACAAATTCGCCTTCCTTATCCGCGCTGACTGCTTCCACGGGAAGCATTAGGATATCCGTTTTAGATGCAGTACACAAACTAATTTTAGCATCCAGGCCCAAATAAATATTTTCATCAGGATTATCAATATGTAACTCTACCATAACACTAGTACTGCCGTTTGTTCCTGCAACCGCCATACTGCTGATTTTACTTACGGTTCCTTCATATTCGTTCCCCAAAATTTCAAGTACGGCCTTCTGCCCCAATGCAATTTCGTCCAAGTTGCTCTTGGTTACGGAAAAAGTCACTTTAACATCATCAATGCTTGCCACGGTTACCATGACACTTCCTGCCACAGTTTTGGTTCCCGCCTCAATATTACATACGGATACAATACCGTCAAACTCCGCTTTCACACCTTCGGAGTAAGCCAAAAGTGCCGCATAACTCTGCTCGGTACGCATGGTACTTAACTCACCGTTCAAGACGATATTCTCAGCATCATATTGATTACCCAGACCTTTTTCATAGGTTTCCACTTCAGCCTTAGCACGCTCCAGCTCGGCCTTATAATCGGTCAAAAGATTCTGCGCCGCTTCCAATCTCTTCTGCTGATCATAAGCAACCGCACTACTTGATGTAAGATTGATTTCATGGTTCATGGCATTAATTGCCTGTTCTTTCTCCTGTGCATAGCCCATGTAGGTCTGGACCGCCTCTGCCGAAAGCCCCAGTTCTGCTGCATTTAAAATATAATAATTGTAATCTGCCAGTTCCTTTTGGGCTTCATATATTTTATTCTGTAAATTTGCTATTTTGATTGCATTGGCATCGGTAATGGTTTTAACCAGTTCATCCACTACTGCCTGCTGTGCATTCACAAGTTCCTGATACTTCTGTACATCAGCCCGTGCCGTAGCAAGATTCGCTTTTGTTTCATTATAATTTGATAAACTGCTCTGATAGGTATTATTGGTAATCTGATTCTCCAATTCTGACTCACGTAAAACAAAGGCATAATCTTCTTCGTCAAAAAGAATAATGCTATCCCCTGCAGATACCTTATCACCCAAACCGGCATGCTCCGCAACCAAAATATTACCGGGTGCATAATAGTTAAGAACGCTTTCGCTTTCAATGCTGCCGCTGGCATAAATGGTGGATTCTAAATCGCCCCTTTCTGGACTTATGGTAAAAACTGTTAAAGGCGCATTCTTCACATAAGAAGAAATTACAGCCCATCCGATTAGCACAAACAATACCAGCGCAATTGCAATACATAAGAAAACAATCTTTCTGCGTTTCTGTTTTTTTAACTTTTTCTGTCTTTCGTCCTTGGCACGCTGCAACTGTGCTTCTACGCTTCTATCCTGATTTAAAACAATTCCGTCCTGATTCTCCACACTCATTTTATGAATTCTCCTTTATTTCATCGTAATCGATTTTACCGTCTTTAATATGTATGATTCGCTTTGCCTCCATAGCAATGTCACTGTCATGGGTAATTAAAATTACCGTTCTTCCCTCCCGATGTAAATTTTTAAGAATTCCCATAATCTCCTTGCTGGAATGAGAATCCAGATTACCGGTAGGTTCGTCTGCCAGAATAATAGGCGGTGCTTGTGCAATTGCCCTTGCAATTGCCACACGTTGTTGCTGACCACCGGACATCTCTGCAGGTTTATGGCTCATGCGATTGGCAAGCCCTACCTTTTCCAAAGCGGATTCTGCAAGTTCCAAACGCTTTTTCTTCGGCACTCCCCGATAAATCAAAGGTAGCTCCACATTCTCCAGTGCCGTCAAATTGGGTATCAGATTAAATCCCTGAAAAATAAAACCGATTTCTTTATTACGGATGTCCGAAAGTTCATCATCCGTCAGTTCCGAAACATCTTCACCATGTAAAAGATAAATTCCTGCGGTAGGCACATCCAGACATCCCAGCATATTCATTAAGGTAGATTTACCGGAACCGGATTGACCGATAATCGCAACAAATTCATTCTCTCCAATACTTAAATTAACATGATTTAATGCCCAAACTTCGTTTTCTCCGGGATTATATACTTTACACATATCCCGGATTTCAATTAACTGCGACAAGAATGCTTCCTCCTCACTTTTACTTTCATCATTATTATTGTATCATCATTACAAAAATCGAACAATCAAATTATATAAAATCCATGTCATTACTAATATACAAATCTGATATATCCATTTTGTATCCTTTCTAAAAAAATCTTTACACGGATATTTTATCACCTTTTCCATAAACAACATATGACAGCATGCAACAGTCATCAACCATTATATGCTGTCATATTAAAATTGTTTTATTTCTCTTCCTTCTGTCCACTTTCTTCTGTTACCTTCTTTGCCTTTCTCTTGGCAAAAGGATTATCTTCTTTTAAGAAAGGTCTTAACGGTTTATATAAAATCATGGCAAGAAGACCCACTGCTATACTTTTTAACAGGTTCATCGGCAACGCTGCAAAAATAACAAACGTAGGTATGTCTTTAATCAGCGGATTTGTTGCGCTTCCCATGGAAATCAGTTTCTCCATGTCGCCGCCGCAAAACATTCTCATAAACGTCGGCAACAAATAAAAACCATTTAACAGCGAGCCTACGATACACATACACAGACCTCCCGTAACGCAGCCTGCAACGGCACTTTTTTTGGATTTTTTTGTCCAGTATACAATGGTTGCGGGTAACACCAGGGAACTACCGATTACAAAATTTGCAAGTTCACCCACAAATGCCGTAGATGTCGGTCTAAAAATCATTTTAATAAAAACCTTACACATTTCCACCAATACACCTGCCACAGGACCGTATGCAAAACCACAGATAATTCCCGGCAAATCGCCGATTTCGAATTTGTAAGTTTCCGGAATTACTCCGGGAATAGGAATTTCAACTGACATTAAAATACCGGCTATTGCTGAAAACATGCCGATTGTGGCAATTTTACGAGTGGTAAGTATTTTTTCAGTATCATTATTTTTTTTACGGATTATCTTTTCTGCAATTAACGCAATCAAAAAGATTGCAATCATTACCCCAAGAAATTCCAATGCAAATAATGCATTCCCTTTTACCGATTCAATAAACTTCAAAAAATTGTTCATAGCATCCTCCTTCTCACCTCAGAAAATGGCACTCAAGGATTGTTTTAGAATACAGTCAGGCTTTGAACCAAAATCATGTGACTGCAAATTAAAAATACCCTGAGCATAGAAACACCCAGGGCATAAATATTCCAAAACATCTCTCTTCTTCCATCCAGACTTTACTGTCGGTTTCGGATTTACACCGAATCGGCCGTTTGCACGGTTCGCGGACTTAAGCTTACTATCACCGCCGGTAGGGAATTGCACCCAACCCTGAAGATATCTTATTTTTTTGTCAT
Source organism: uncultured Lachnospiraceae bacterium (assembly GCA_964651555.1). Taxonomy (GTDB): domain Bacteria; phylum Bacillota; class Clostridia; order Lachnospirales; family Lachnospiraceae; genus UBA3766. The sequence goes on from CAZYVY010000007.1 coordinate 12,423, forward strand.
TATACTGCTATATAAATATATACACAAGGATTTTTTGAAAAAATTACAAAATCCATTCTGTCGATTTTCGTTGTATGTTGACTTTTTATCCTATATAATATGCATGTATAGATATTGTGTTATAAAAAGGAGAATATAATGGAAAAAGAGCGTAAACGCATCAAAATCAATCCTTTGCTCATTACCGCAAATATTACCGGAATCTTATGCCTGATTTGCTGTATTGTTATCCTGACCATTGTTTTAAGCGACAGACAGGCAGATACCGTTGCCGAAGAAGCAATGGCTCTTGAGCCAGACCGCACCTATTCTTCCAGCGAAGTGGAAGAACTCATTGCAGAAGCTAAGTTGGAAGGCGGAGAGGCCGGAAAAGAAGAAATAAAAGAAGATATCAAAGAAGCCTATACAAACGGAACGGGAATTGTACATGAACTTCGCCTGCTTTTCCCTAACGATATTGTTTTTTATAATAACGGAAAATATCAATTTGTTCCTATTTCCGCTAATGTTCCTGCCAGAAGCTATGATCCTTCCGGTCTTGTATCCAATGCCAGGGGAGAGATGGAATATCAGGTAAATGGTACAACAGAATCGGTCAAAGGAATCGACCTGTCTCGTTATCAGGGAACCGTAGACTGGTCCGCCGTAGCGGCAGATGGTGTAGAATATGCAATGATTCGTGTGGGCATCCGTGGATATGGTACCGGCGAAATCGTCTTGGATGATACTTTAGATACAAATTTTGAAGGCGCAACCCAAAACGGAATTGATGTAGGGGCATATTTTTTTACACAGGCAACCAGCGAAGCAGAAGCAATTGAGGAAGCTAATGCAGTCATTGAAGCATTAGCTCCCTATAATGTTACCTATCCGGTTGCCATTGATGTAGAAGATGTAAATGACAGTTCTGCCAGAACTGCAAACTTAACTGCGCAACAACGTACTGACTATGTCATCGCCTTTTGTGAAACAATAAAAGCCGCCGGTTATACTCCCATGATTTACGGTAACCTGAAGACATATTGTGACATGCTGGACATGGAACGTCTGAATGAATATGAAAAATGGTTCGCTTTTTATGACACATATGTATATTTTCCTTACGAAATTTCCATGTGGCAATATACGGACACTGGTGTCGTTAACGGAATAAAAGGTGATGTTGATTTAAACATTACATTTTCCCGTAAATGGGGAGAATAATCCGTTTACCAATAAAGTGAAGCAGGAATTATTTTTCCTTCTCGTCCAACCGCATGGTTAGGCTGATGCGTTTTTTTGCCAAATCCACTTCCAAAACCTTGACATCAACCACATCTCCAACGCTTACTGCCTCTAACGGATGCTTAATAAAGCGGTTGGTAATGCGGGATATGTGTACAAGTCCGTCTTGATGTACTCCGATATCTACAAAAGCACCAAAATCGATGACATTTCGCACCGTTCCCTTTAATATCATACCGGGCTTTAAATCTTCCATATCTAATACATCACTGCGTAAAATCGGTGCCGGCATACTTTCTCTGGGATCACGTGCCGGTTTCTCCAATTCGTTTAAAATATCTGTAAGGGTAATTTCACCGATTCCCAATTCTTCAGCCAGTTTCTTTTTATCGCGAACTTTCCCTGCAAGACCGGAAACTTCCTTTGTTTCCGCCACCTTTGCCGGAGCGGACTCTATTGTAACATTTCCCATAGCCTGGGCAAGTGCCTTTCCCATAGCAGTGTTTGTGTTACGTACAACCGCCTTCTTCTCTTTGGGCTTTGCCGGTTGCTTTGCAGGTTCTTTCTTTCCTTTATTAATGGCAGCCTTCTTTTGCGCCTCCTTAATATCCTCCATGGTAAGTCCAAGCTTTTCCAAAAGTTTCATGGTCGCTTCATAAGATTCCGGATGTACACTGGTTGCATCAAGAGGATTATCACCATCTGTAATTCGCATAAAGCCGGCGCACTGTTCATAAGCCTTAGGACCAAGTTTTGCTACTTTTAATAACTGTCTGCGGTTTGTAAATCTACCGTTTGCTTCCCTGTAATCCACAATATTTTTTGCAATTACCTTCGTAATGCCGGAGATATATTCTAAAAGCGGTGCAGATGCCGTATTCAAATCTACGCCTACCTTATTTACGCTGTCTTCAACAACACCACTCAATGCTTCACCCAGCTTTTTCTGGTTCATATCATGCTGATATTGTCCGACACCAATAGATTTAGGGTCAATTTTTACCAATTCTGCTAAAGGATCCTGCAATCTTCTTGCAATAGAAGTTGCACTTCTTTGACCAACATCAAAGTTAGGGAACTCTTCTGTTGCAAGTTTACTTGCAGAATATACAGAAGCGCCTGCTTCATTTACAATCACATATTGAACAGGGCGGTCAATTTCTTTTAGCAATTCCACAATTACTTGTTCTGATTCCCTTGATGCTGTGCCATTTCCAACAGAAATTAAATCTACATTATATTTTTTGATGATTTGTTTTAATATTTTTTTGGATTCTTCCACTTTGTTTTGTGGTGCAGTAGGAAAAATAACGGTAGTAGTAAGCACCTTTCCCGTAGGATCTACAACTGCAAGTTTACAGCCGGTACGGAATGCAGGATCCCATCCCAATACAACTTTTCCTAAAATGGGCGGTTGTAAAAGTAACTGTTCCAGATTTTTACCAAATACGGAAATTGCACCATCTTCCGCTTTCTCTGTTAATTCATTTCTTATTTCTCTCTCAATGGCAGGTGCAATCAGTCGGTCATATGCATCCTCCACAGCCTCAGTGATTACCGGTGTGGTATATGGATTTTCATTCTTCAGCATCTTTTTATTCAAATACTGTAAAATTCTCTCCTTAGGTGCTTCAATTTTTACCTTTAAAACTTCTTTATCCTCGCCACGGTTCAATGCAAGAACACGGTGTCCCGCAATTTTATTTACAGGCTCAGCATAATCATAGTACATTTCGAAGATTTTTTCTTTTTCTTCCTTTTTCAAACTACTCATAATGATTCCCTCATTCATGGTAGCTTCTCTGATATATGTTCTGTGTGCTGCATCATCCGAAACAATCTCTGCAATAATATCTCTCGCACCATTGATTGCTTCTTCCACTGACATAACACCTTTTTCATCCGACAAATAGTCTTCCGCGCTCTTTTCAAGAGGTTCGTCAGTTTCTTGAGCAATAATCAATTCTGCAAGTCCTTCTAACCCTTTCTCTTTGGCAATGCCTGCCCTCGTTTTACGTTTTGGCCTGTACGGACGATACAAATCTTCTACTGCCACTAAAGTAGCAGCTTCCAAAATCTGCTTACGCAGTTCCTCAGTCATTTTTCCCTGTTCTTCAATGCTGGAAATTACCTGTTCCTGCTTATCGCATAAATTGCGCAGATAGGTAAGCCTCTCATTTAAATTACGAAGTATTTCGTCGTTTAAGTTTCCCGTAACATCCTTACGGTATCTCGCAATAAAAGGAATCGTATTTCCCTCATCGATTAACTTAATGGTGACATCCACCTGTTCTTTTTTGATTTGTAACTCTTTTGCCAGCTGTAATGCAATATCCATTTCTTCCTCCTAAAATATAAGGACCTTTGTCCTTGTACTCCTCTCCAAGTATACCCGATTTCACATTATTTTCGCAACTAAAATAGAGAAAACCTGCGGTTTTCTTCTTTTCAATTTTTTTTACCCGTGATATACTGTATAAAAGAAGTTTTTTCATTGAGGGAAATACTATGAATTATACCGAACCGAATTATCACCATATTGTTATGGCAAAATCAGCAGGCACCTGTGCTTTTATGGCTGTCATAACCGCACTGTTTGGTACTATGATATTCCCGTTCATTTTTGGCGGTTTGGCAATTATATTTGCCGTATTATCCAAAGGTGGTACTGCTAAATATCAATTTAAAGCTAAAATAGCAATTCTTGTCTCTTGTATTGCATTAATTGGCAATACCTCTTATATTGGCTTTATTTTTTATCAAGTAACGTATAACGAGGAATATCGTGAACAGTTAAACGAAACATTTGAACAGTTATATGGAATGGATATGGAAGAATATACCAGTGAAATGCTGGGAATCTCTTTTGAATAATTATCTTATACCCATAATTTAACAGAAAGGAGAAGCCTATGAACGGAATCGCATCCTTAAGCACAATGGATTATCAAAAAGTAAACGATGCTGCCCAAACCATCGTTCCCGGAACTGCCATTTCAGATCAGCCGGCCAATGGTGAAATATCTGCGACGGGAAAAACAGAACCCGCCGGTGAATGCCAGACTTGTGCAAACCGTAAATATCAGGATGGTTCCGAGGAAATGGTTTCTTTTAAATCAGCACAACATATATCGCCGTTAGCTGCTGCCAGCCAGGTACGTTCCCATGAACAGGAGCATGTTTCCAATGCTTATAAAAAAGCTGAGCAGGGTGATGGTAAAGTCTTGCAGGCAAGTGTCCGTATCCAGATGTCGGTATGTCCGGAATGCGGCCGTTCCTACGTTTCAGGAGGTGTAACCAGCACCCGGATTAAGTATTCAAATGAAGAAAATCCTTATGTAAAACAGCTGAAGGAATTTCAAAAAGACGCCTTGACAGGTGCAAACTTTGACATAGCATTAAAATAAGAAATCAGGACAATTAATATGTATTCAACTATCAGTAATATCAAATCAAACGCAAGAGAAAAACTGCTATCCCGTATGTGGATAGCAGTCTTCTTTACCATTACCTATTTGGTTGTAACCAATTTGTTTTCATTTTGTGTTACATGTTCTCCCATTGGTGACGGCTTTTGGGGACTTATTTTCTATATAATTGCTTCTTTATTTACCGATTTATTTTTCGGAATCCTTCAAACCGGTATTGCCGCATTTTATTTAAACCTGACCACCAACCGTACACCCTGTTCCGTATCAGACTTATGGTACGGATTTGCTCATGGTCCGGACCGGTCCTTAAAAGTATCTCTCATACTTTCCCTTATTCATCTGGCATGTTCAATCCCTTATATGGTATATACCCTTTTTATTATGCCGGATTATACCATGGAAGCTTTGTTATCCATGGATACTAATGTAATCAATTCATTAGCAATTGCATACTCCCTTTTGGGCGCAGGTTCACTTATTTATTATCTTATTACCCTTATGTTTGCCCCGGTTTATTATATGCTCGTGGATATGCCCAATCTTTCCGCAACCAAGGCCATGAAAATGAGTATATGGTTAATGAAAGGAAGCAAATTCCGCCTCTTAGGGCTTGATATCAGCTTCCTTCCGTTACAATTTGTTTCATTATTAACATTTGGCATTGGAAATCTCTGGGTTACTCCCTATATCCAGACCGCCACCGCAGAATTTTATTTGGATTTATCCGCAAAACGTACTAATCAATAGAACTATCATCTCCGACGGCTTTACCACCAAGACTCTTCCACTTCAGGTAGGCCGTCATCATTTTGTCCAAATCGCCATCCAGAACCGCATCTACATTCCCTGTTTCTTCTCCGGTTCTCGTATCTTTTACCAGCGTATACGGTTGCATTACATAAGACCGGATTTGGCTACCCCAACCTATTTCTTTAATTTCACCGCGAATATCGGATAATTTCTCTGCATTGACTTCCTTCTTTAGCATTAAAAGCTTTGCCCGTAACATCTGCATTGCTTTATCTTTATTACTGTGTTGCGAACGCTCATTTTGACATTGAACCACAACACCGGTAGGAATATGGGTAATACGTACTGCTGAAGACGTTTTATTAATATGCTGCCCGCCTGCACCACTGCTTCGATATGTATCAATACGTAAATCATCCGGATTAATATCCAATTCCACATCTTCAGGTAACTCCGGCATAACATCCAAAGATACAAAAGATGTCTGTCTCTTTCCCTGCGCATTAAAAGGAGAAATACGCACCAGACGATGCACCCCCTTCTCAGACTTTAAATATCCATATGCATTCAATCCGTTTACCTGCCATGATACCGACTTGATTCCGGCTTCATCACCATCCTGATAATCCAGAACCTCTATGGTATAACCCTTACGCTCCGCCCAACGCACGTACATACGATATAACATAGCTGCCCAGTCACAACTTTCTGTTCCGCCGGCTCCCGCATTTAAACGTAAAATAGCATTGTTGGTATCATATTCTTCCGATAAAAGCGTAGATATCCTGATTTTTTCAAATTCCTCCACGAATTCATCCAGTTCAGCGCGGATATCTGCCACAAGTTCCGCATCATTCTCTTCATAAGCCATTTGGATTAACATACCGATATCTTCCATCTGGCTTTCCAAATGATGATACATATCAACCGTATCCTGCAGATTTTTCATCTCTTTCATTTTTCGATTGGAAATTTCAGGATTATCCCAAAATCCCGGTTCCTGACTTTCTCTTTCCAACTCTTTCACCCGCTCAGTCTTATTGACTAAGTCAAAGTGAATCCCTCACTTCCGCTAATGGACTAACATAGGTTTGCAATTCACTTTTCATTGCATCTAATTCAACCACCTGCGTCACCACCTTTACTTTTTATTTTTATAAAAGACACCCGGCAAATTGCTTGGTAATCAGCCTTCACTTTACCGGGTGTACATCTTACAATATTTACTTACGCGTTTCTTCCGCAGCACTGCTTATACTTACGACCGCTTCCGCAAGGACAAGGTGCATTGGGATAAATTTTCTCGCTTTCACGTTTTACCGGCCCCTTCTGCAGGGAATCATCTTTGTTGGTTCCCGTTACCTTTGCCACCTGCTCACGCTCAATCTTCTGTTCCACTCTGACATGCATAATCAAACGTACTGTCTCTTCGCGGATACCCTCTGTCATTGCATCAAACATATCAAAACCGCTCATCTTATATTCAACCAGCGGGTCTTTCTGTCCGTACGCTACCATATGAATACCCTGCTGCAACTGCTGCATATCATCAATGTGTACCATCCACTTATGGTCAATTGCCTTCAAAAGGACAACACGTTCAACCTCACGGATATTCTCCGCACGGGGAAATTCAGCCTCTTTCTCTTCATACAATTTCACAGCTTCTTCTTTTAACTGTTGTTTTAAGGCATTTTTCTTAGGTTTTTCAATACGCTCTGCTGTTATCGGTTCCAAAGGTACAATAGGAAGAAGTGCATTATTTAACTCTGTCAAATCCCACTCTTCTACTGATGCATCATCGCTGATACTGTTGTCTACTATATTTTCCACAATATCAGTAATCATCTTGTAAACCACATCCCGCATGCTTTCGCCATTTAAAACGCGAAGACGCTCTGCATAAATAATTTCACGCTGCTCATTCATTACCTGGTCATAATCCAGGAGATTCTTACGGATTCCGTAGTTATTGCTTTCAATTCTCTTCTGGGCATTCTCAATTGTTTTACTCAGCATCTTATGCTGGATTTCCTGATTTTCTTCCACGCCAAGAGAATTAAATACCGTTAACAGTCTTTCAGAACCAAACAGACGCATCAAATCATCTTCCAGGGAAATATAGAATCTTGATTCACCGGGGTCTCCCTGACGACCTGCACGACCGCGCAACTGATTATCAATACGTCTTGACTCATGGCGTTCCGTACCGATAATCTTTAAGCCACCGACAGCTCTTGCAGCATCATCCAGCTTAATATCCGTACCACGTCCGGCCATGTTCGTTGCAATGGTAACTGCACCACTCTGTCCTGCCTTGGCAACAATTTCAGCTTCCATCTCATGAAACTTGGCATTTAATACCTGATGTGAAATTCCACGGCGTTTCAGTAAGCGGCTGATTTCTTCCGATGACTCAATGGTAATGGTACCAACCAAAACCGGTTGTCCTTTCTTGTGTGCTTCTTCCACCGCATCTGCAATGGCGTTTAATTTACCTTTTTTGGTTTTGTATACTGCATCATCCAAATCAATACGGGCGATGGGACGGTTGGTAGGAATCTCAATAACATCCATGCCATAGATGTCTCTGAATTCTTTTTCCTCCGTTAATGCAGTACCGGTCATACCGGCTTTTTTTTCAAATTTATTAAAGAAGTTCTGGAACGTAATGGTTGCAAGAGTTTTACTTTCTCTCTTAACCTTTACATGCTCTTTTGCCTCAATTGCCTGATGCAAACCGTCTGAATAACGACGTCCCGGCATAATACGGCCGGTAAATTCATCAACAATCATAACCTGATCATCTTTTACCACATAATTCTGATCGCGGAACATTAAGTTGTGTGCACGAAGCGCAAGAATAATATTATGCTGTATCTCCAGATTTTCCGGATCGGCAAGGTTCTCAATACGGAAGAAATTCTCCACCTTAGTCACGCCGGCTGCAGTCAGGTTAACCGTTTTATCTTTTTCATTAACAACGAAATCACCATCTTCTACCTGTTCAATTTTTAAGAGGATATCCATCTTGGACTGTTCTTCCACATCTGCGCCGCGCTTCATCTGACGGGCAAGGATATCGCAGGCTTCATATAATCTGGTAGATTTTCCGCTCTGACCGGAAATAATCAACGGTGTTCTTGCTTCGTCGATTAAAACCGAGTCAACTTCATCAATAATTGCATAGTGTAACGGACGAAGTACAAGCTGTTCCTTGTAAATAACCATGTTATCACGCAAGTAATCAAAACCAAGTTCATTATTGGTAACATACGTAATATCACACTGATATGCTTCACGGCGTTCTTCGGCCTTCATGGTATTTAACACTACACCAACCTTCAGCCCTAAGAATTCATGAACCTGTCCCATCCATTCCGCGTCACGCTTTGCAAGATAGTCGTTAACCGTTACAACATATACACCCTTGCCTTCCAACGCATTCAGATATGCGGGCAGGGTAGATACCAAAGTCTTACCTTCACCGGTTCTCATTTCCGCAATACGTCCCTGATGCAGAATTACACCACCGACTAACTGTACACGGTAATGCTCCATATCCAGCACACGTTTTCCGGCTTCACGAACAACCGCATACGCTTCCGGCAATAAATCATCCAATGTTTCCCCTTCTTCGAGACGTTTCTTGAATTCCGCCGTTTTGTCCCGTAATGCTTCATCCGAAAGTTCCTGCATGGCAGGTCTGTATTCTTCAATCTGATCTACAATTTTATTAATTCTTTTCAGTTCGCGCTCACTGTGCGTACCAAAAACTTTTTCAAATAAACCCATGTTATTCTCCAATCATTCCTAAACAATAAAAAGGACCACACGAATCCATATTATCATTTATAATTTACATCTTGACTATTCTAACAGATTTAAAAAAAGGATTCAACCACTTATGTGTAAACAAAGTGTGAACCCTTTCTGTTTATATTCAATATTTTTTGGTTACGTCAGCCACTTTTTATAATTTAGTTTCTCCGAAATTTTCAAGAAATGTCGGATCTTTTGCTTTTTTCCAAAAAAGGAAACATACCACTACTGCAAAAAGGGCATGTACAAACAATTCAAACCATGCAGGTCCTTTGGTTAATACCTTTATTACTCTCTTTTGCGAACGGCGGCTGGAACGCAAAAACTTCTTTACCAGCTTATTGATTTTTTTCTCACGCTTTTTTACCGTTGTCTGCACTTTCTGTCCAAAGGTTTTCTTTTTGCCAAACATATTTGCCCCTCCTGAACTTTTTCAAATTTTATATACATTATAGCCTCAAATCCCCCATCTTACAACTTTTTCTTTATTATTTTTGAGATAAAATCCCCCGGATATAATTGAGAAACAACTGCTTATATGGTATCATTATATAAATATTTTCGGTCACAAATGCGATACGGAAAGTTGAAATAAAAAATTAGGGGGCTTATATGGACTGGCAAAAACTGATTTCACTGTTAAAGGGACACAAAGTATATTTACAAACACACAATTTCCCGGACCCGGATGCTTTGGCTTCCGCATACGGAATGCAGGTATTTCTACGCACACACGGAGTTGAATCCACGATTTGCTATGCCGGTGAAGTAGAAAAAAACAGCACCAGAAAAATGTTTGAAGTTTTTCATATTGAAGCGTACGAAATAAATGATATTCACGATATGACTGCAGACGATTACATTGTTACCATTGACGGACAGAAATATAATTCGAACTTAACCGATTTCCCGGGCATAGAAGTTGCCTGTATCGACCACCATCCCACCATGGTTCCCTGCTCATATCAATACAGCGATTTGCAGATTTGTGGTGCATGTGCATCAATTGTCACAAATTACTTCAAAGAAAGCCAAACTACCTTAGATACCAATACTGCTACCGCATTACTCTACGGCATCAAAATGGATACCGACTCTTTTAACCGCGGTGTGACAGATTTCGATATAGAAATGTTTGCCTTTCTTCATAAAATTGCAGATAACCAAACCATTATAAACCTGTCACACAATAATTATGAAATTCAGGACTTATATGCATATGGCGAGGCAATCCGTAATATAAAAATATATAATAATGTTGGATTTGCTTCTATCTCTTTTGACTGTCCGGATGCTTTGGTTGCCATGATTTCCGATTTTATTTTAGGTTTGGATGTTGTGGAATTTGCAGTGGTATATGCCGCCAGAAACGGCGGTTACAAATTCTCTGTCCGCAATGAAACCTCTGTTTATCATGCCGGAACGATAACAGCCCAATCCTTAAAAGATATCGGCAGTGGCGGTGGTCATTTGTCCATGGCAGGCGGCGTAGTCTTTGCAGAAAAAATGCCCTTACTCGGAAACAATCCTCATTTTGAAATACAGAATCGGTTTTTAAACACTTTGCAATCCATGCGTGAAAAAACAGACAAAGAATAAAACTTTTATATTCAAAGTAATTGCATAACCCAAAAATCTGTGCTATATTGTAATTACTTTGAAATTAAAATCGTTTTATTTTAATAGTTTTTTGCGAAAGAAGGATGTTTTATGAGAAATTATTGCATTACAACCGATTCAAATTCAGATTTGCCTAAGGAATACATCGAAAAATTTGGTACCGCCATTATTCCCCAGTACTATTCTTTCGGCGACGTGGTTTATGGTGATGAACTTCATATGCCCCCGAAAGAATTTTATGAAAAAATGAAGGGTGGTGCCCTTCCCCAGTCTCAGGCAAACAATCCTGCCGTAATTGAGGAAAAATTCCGCGCCATTTTAGACCAGGGAATGGATATTATCCACATTGCATTCTCTTCTGCATTAAGCGGAAGCTACAACAATGTCTGTATGGTGGCAAATGAATTATTGGAAGAATATCCTGATGCCAAAATTACGATAATTGACACCTTAAATGTGTCTTTGGGCGAAACCATTATGGTAATTCATGCAGAAGAAATGAAATCCAAAGGCGCGGCTTATGAAGATGTGGTAGCAGAATTAACTGAATTCCGTGATCATATTAATGTTCAATTCACAGTTGACGATTTATTCCACTTACAGCGTGGCGGACGTGTCAGCAAAGCAACTGCCGTATTAGGAAGCACCTTAAACTTAAAGCCTTTCCTCTATGTAAATAAAGACGGCGGGCTTACTTCAGACGGTACCGTGCGCGGACGTAAAAAATCCATCAGCAAGTTAGTGGAACGTATGATCGAGACCATGACTGACAACACAGATTTTTCATTACCTGTTGGTATTGTACACGGTAATTGTATCGAAGACGCTGAAACCTTAGCTTCTATTGTAAAAGAAAAAACACAGTTTACCAATGTAATTATCAATGACATCAGCCCCAGTATCGGTGCCCATGCCGGCCCCGGTGCATTAGGACTTCTTTACTACGGCGGAATTAAGGCGGCTGCTAAGGAAACGAAATAGTTTTTATGAGGACGCAAGGGGGGGATGGATTGTATTTGCTTTTTCAGGGACGCTCTCGCTTGGTTGTATTACGCAGCGGTACATAAGGTTGTAAAAAACACAACCTAAGTACCGGCGAATACAAACACCCTTCAAGCTGCAAATACAATCCATCCCCCTTGCTGTGCTATGAATATCAGTATACTTAAACAATGTTACTGCACTAAAATTCCATTAATATATTCCGAAAAAGCAGCAGACCTATCCATTATAATGCCATTTGCACGTAACTCACTATTATATTCTGTAACCCCATCATACAACTTTCCTATTGCCATTATTTGCAAACACACCAGTGCTGAACCCTCGCATCTTGCATCATTATAATCGAATGTAAATACTTCATTGTTCTCAAAAAACAGGTAATTAACCAAAACATCATAATATTCCTTACTGTTTTCATCACCACGTTCATACATCTTAATATAATATCCAATCAGTTCTGCCTGATTTATCAGATATGGATCAAACAAAAGGTTTTCCGGAAGCACGGAACTTCCCGTACCATACAATCCGGGTTCAATATCAGCACTTAAATATGTACAATAGCCATCAAAATAGCTTAACAAATCATCATTACTCTCAAAATATTCATTTACTAATATATCCAAATCGTCTTCATCAATATACGAACAATTCATGACCAGCAATCCCGCAATATTTTCCTTATTTATTTCTTCTTCATACTCCACGCCCGTAACCTTAATCTCTTCTATCTTCTGACGAATCTGCTCCATGGTCACCTGCTGCGGCACCACAATTTCATCTTCTCCAAGCTCCATTTTAATCGGTGTTCCCGGCAGTGTTTCCCTCTCGCTCTCCGCGCTTGAAATCTCATCATCCACTGGTTCAGAAGGCATCTCTGATACTTTATCTCCCGCCCCCTCCCCGTTTATATCACTAACCATATCTTCATCGGACATTTCATTTTCCTATATTATAGTCGCAGACCAAATATTCTTCTCACGCCCTTTGAGCAATAAAAATCAATATCCATTTGTTCGAAGAGTGTTTGCCCTCGCCGGTACTTAGGTTGTGTATTTTACAACCTTATGTACCGCTGCGTAGGACAACCAAGCGGAAGCGTCCCTGAGAATGCAAACATCCTATTTCGGACATTACAGCCCCCCCAACCTTTATTTCGCCGCTACCCACGTTTTTTCATATAATGTCAAAAATAATCATAGACTTTTATCAGAAAAAATTATATAATAAAAGCGAAGTGTATATACACTTCCTTTTACATACGCAAATAATCAAAAAGTAATAAACTTTTAGGAGGAAAATGTAAAATGGGATTAATTAAATCAACTTTAAGTGCTGTGGGTAGTTCAGTGAAGGGTACTTTGGGCAATGTATTAGGCGGTGTTAGCAGTAGTGTTAATACTGTACTGGGCGACGTAGCTGCAAAAGAATTCTTCTACTGTGACGCTTTTCCTAACGATATCTTAATTCAGAAGGGTGTTAAGCGTGACCAGAAGGGCAACAACAAGGGTAGTGATAATATCATCTCCAACGGCTCTGTAGTAGTTGTTAACGAAGGTCAGTGTATGATTCTCGTAGATCAGGGTAAAATTACCGAAGTCTGCGCAGAACCCGGTGAATTCGTATATGATGCTTCTACCGAACCTTCCATCTTCTATGGAAACTTAGGTGAAAACATTAAGAATTCCTTTATCCAGCTTGGTAAGCGTATTTCTTTTGGTGGTGAAATTCCCAAGGATCAGCGCGTTTACTACGTAAACTTACTTGAAATCCGTAACAACCTTTGGGGTACAGCAGGAACTTTCCCCTTCTTTATCCATGATAAGGTAACCGGTTTCCAGGGCGATATCAACATTATGTGTAACGGTGAATTTACATATACTATCGTTGACCCCGTTCGTTTCTATACATTCCATGCAGGTAACGTAAGAGACGAATTCAATAAGAAAGAAATTCACAGCATTCTTCGCTCTGAGTTTATGACAGCATTCCAGCCTGCATTGGGAACTTTCTCAGAAGTAGGCTTACGTTACAGCCAGATTACTACTCTTACCGATAAATTAACAGATCAGTTAAACGTTCAGTTATCTGAAAAGTGGGGTCAGCTCCGTGGTATTAAGGTAGCTTCCGTTACCATTAACACCATCAAGGCTACTCCCGAAGATGAAGAAAGAATCAAGAAGTTCCAGGATGTTGCAGTTTACACCAACGTAAACATGGCAGCTGCTCGTATGGCTACTGCTCAGGCTAACGCTATGGAAGCCGCAGCAAGCAACGAAGCAACAGGACCTATGATGGCTTTCGCAGGAATGAATATGGCTCAGATGACCGGTGGCATGAATGCAAACAGCTTATTCGCTATGGGACAGCAACAGCAGGCAGCTCAGCCCGCAATGCAGCCTCAGGCAGCAGTTGTTGGTGCAGCCGCAGCTCCCACAGGTTGGGCATGCTCATGCGGTACAACAGGCAATACCGGCAATTTCTGTATGAACTGTGGTCAGGCAAAACCCGCTGATGCGGAAGGCTGGACCTGTTCATGTGGCGCTGTAAACCAAGGAAAATTCTGTCAGGAATGTGGTGCTAAGAAGCCCGCAGGTGCACCTCTTTATAAGTGCGACAAGTGCGGTTGGCAGCCTGAGGATCCTACCAATCCTCCCAAGTTCTGCCCTGAATGCGGCGATGTATTTGATGACAATGATGTTCAGAAATAATATTGGCCGAATCGTGGTATTAGGTTAGATTAACATAGCGGTTTGTGCTTTATGTGCAAACCGCTATTTTTAATGAATAACCAAATTTTACGCAAATGAAAAACGTACTATAACACTTCCTTGACAAAATAAACTACGCTAATGTTTTATACAAAATGGAGGAAACTATGGACACAAATGATATGATGCAAAACGAGCCCAACATTGTGAAAACTAAGGAAGAAACCGACCGCAAGTGTCCCCAATGTGCAGGCATTATGAGTTACGATCCCGCAACCGGTGGCACCTCTTGCCCTTACTGCGGATATATAGAAGAAATTGAGGCAGACGAGGATTTTCCGGAAACTGCTGAAGAATTAGATTTTGAAAATGCTGAAAGCACCGCCAACTGTAACTGGGGCGTCGAGAAGAAAACCGTCCTTTGTAAAAGCTGTGGTGCCGAATCCATCTATGATGCACTGGAGGTTTCCAGCGAATGTCCTTACTGTGGTTCCAATCAGGTAATGGATGCCCAGGGCAAGGACACTCTCGCACCTAACGGCGTTGTTCCTTTTAAAATTTCCGATGATGAGGCTTCCAAATTATTTAAGGCATGGATTGGCAAGAAATTTTTCTGTCCTAAGCTTGCAAAAGAATCTGCCCGCGCAGATTCATTCAAGGGTATCTATCTTCCTTATTGGACATATGATGCTCAGACAAAATCCAGCTATCGTGCACAATATGGCAAAGACCGCCGTGTTAAAAACAGTCAGGGCGAAACCAAAACCGTAACCGACTGGTACCGTACCAGTGGCATATACAGTGAATTCATTGACGACCAGCTTATACTGGCATCAAACCGCCACAATAACAAGATGTTAAAAGGTATTGAACCTTTTAACACTGCCGATAACAAAACTTACAAGCCTGAGTATGTCGCAGGTTTTGGTGCAGAACGTTATTCTATCGGTTTAAAAGAAGGTTGGGAAAAGGCAAAAGCTGCAATTCAGGTTCGCTTACGTTCCAACATCACGAAAAAAATCCGTCACGAAAAAAAAGCTGATCACGTAAAAGATTTAAGCATTCGTACTGCATATACCAATATTACCTATAAATACTTAATGCTTCCCGTATGGATTTCTTCTTTCAAATATAACGATAAGGTGTACCAATTTATGGTAAATGGGCAAACCGGAAAAGTTTCCGGCAAGACTCCTATCTCTGCAGCAAAGATTATCATTACCATTCTTGCAGTCTTAGCTGTTCTTGGACTGTTTATCCTGATTGGTTCAATTATGGGTGAATAATATGCGATCAAGTATAGGTATATTTTCAATCATACTGATTATTATCGGAATTATCCTGCTCATTGCATTTATCGTGCTTTTGGTTTTTATCATTAAAAGAATCGTGGCATTTTCCCGCAAAGCCAAGCAAGTGACCAACTCGGTCAAGCAGGTTTCCAAAGCCGTTTATGGCACAGAGGACATTGTGGAAGGGGTAAAAAGGCAACAGTTTGAACATTCCTTAACACCTCGCACCATTTCGAATATGACGAGTATTTATTTGCCGAAAATCCAATCAGATTTTCCGGAATTTCATTATGATGAAATGCGCGAGCGTGCCAAGAATGTATTAACTTCTTATCTGTTCAGCATCAATGAAGCAGACCCTTCTAAATTATCAGAAGGCAATGATGAATTAAAAAATACTTTGGCAATGCATTTACAGCTCTTACGCGACCGCAACTATGACGAGCACTATGAACGTATGAAAATACACAAGTGTGAACTTTCCAATTATATCAAAAAGGATGGCCGTTGCACGGTAACTTTCCATGCCGCCATTCAGTATTATCATTATATCACTCAGGGAAACGTCATCAAAAACGGCCGTAAAGACCAGTTACAACAGTCTAAATATGAAATTAAACTGATTTATATTCAGGATCGCGATTTGGTCAAAGACACCGGCGATTCCGCACTTGGCGTCACCTGCCCCAATTGTGCGGCTCCCATTTCCGGCTTAGGTGCAAAACACTGTATTTACTGCGGTTCTCCTATTATTGAATTTAATATTCATGCGTGGAGTTTTTCATCAGTAAAAGAATTAAAATAATTACAAACAGAGTCTTAATGGAAATAATTACCGCATAAGGCTCTGTTTTTTTTGCATAAAAACAACAATAATACGGCATAGTATTGATAGATATCTTTCTACGAAAGGAGACATTATTATGCCATTTAAAATTATAAATGCCATTGCATTAACCATTGTGATTATCGGTGCAGTAAACTGGGGGCTAATCGGTTTTTTTGGCTTTGATCTGGTCGCAGCCCTGTTTGGTGACATGAGCGGTTTTTCCAGAGTTGTTTATGCATTGGTAGGACTTGCAGGACTTTATTCCATCTTCTTTTATAAAAGACTTACTATGGATGAAGCTTAACCTTATTTATTATAATGACCAAACCCAAAAAGGCAACTCCATAAGGAGTTGCCTTTTAACGCGCCAAATGACCTCATATTCCGCTTTTACTGTTCAGGTTCAATTAAACCATATGTATTGCCTTTTCTCTTGTAAACAACGCTGATTAAATCGGTTTCTGCGTTATTAAATACATAAAAACTATGACCTAATAATTCCATCTGGATACATGCATCTTCAGGATACATAGGTTTGATATCAAACTTCTTGGAACGGATAATTTTAATTTCCTCATCATCCACAAATTCTTTTTCAATATAATCTGTTTTGAAGAAATCGCTGTTATGCTTCTGATCAACAATTTTATTCTTATACTTCTTTAACTGTCTTTCAATAATTTCTTCCACCAAGTCAATTGATACATACATATCATTACTTACCTGCTCGGAACGGATAATCTTACCTTTTACAGGAATGGTAACTTCAATCTTCTGACGGTCCTTCTCTACACTAAGTGTTACATGCACTTCAGTCTCCTGTGCAAAGTACTTTTCAAGCTTACCGATTTTATCTTCTACTGCACTTCGAAGCCCCGGTGTAACCTCAATGTTTTTCCCAATAATAATAAATTTCATACTGATCACCCTTTCGTTGGTTTATCGGCAACCCAATATATCATCACTATATCAAGGTTGCATACACCTGCAGATGACTGTCTTTGTGTACGGGTTTATTATACCATATTTGTCCATATATTTGCAATATTTTCTATAATTGTATTGATAATTTATTCAATTGTTGCATTCTTTTTTGACATTAAAAAAGTCAATATTTTATCCACATTTTTTTTCGTTTTTCGACTTTTTCTACGTTATGAACAAAACAAATGTTTTTATGGTTTCCATAAAATTGCGACTATTTTAGTCAAAAAAGCGGTGGATAATGTGCATAACTTGGTGTATAAATGATTTTTCCGCTATTTTAGGCATTTTTTGATGTGGATAACTTTTTTTCGTTTTTTTACATTTTCTTCTTGATTTCGACAGGCTTTGTGCAACTTGTACAAACAATATTGTAAACCTAAAAACAGAAAAGCGATTCCAAAATTTTGGAATCGCTTTGTTTCTATAAAATTATTAGAAAATTCTACGAACTGCAAGAACAGTTTTGTAATCAGCATTTGAAATAATAATACCTGTTCTGCTTGAGCTGGCATGTACAATCTGATTATTTCCTATATACAATGCCACATGTCCGGAATAACACACTAAATCGCCCGGCTGCGCATTTGCCAAACCATCAACAGCATATCCCTGTGTACGATCCGCAGTTGATGAATGGGGTAAGCTTACACCAAAATTAGCATATACACTCATTACAAATCCTGAACAGTCTGCACCATTGGTAAGACTGGTGCCTCCGTATACATACGGATTACCCACGAACTGACACGCATACTCAGCAACCGCAACGCCCATAGCATTATCTCCGCTAATTGTGGGAACTGTGCTTGTATTTGTTCTATTACCGGAAGTAGCCTGTGTTGCTGCCTGCTGTGCTGCTGCCCTTGCTGCAGCCTCTTCAGCCAATCTTCGTGCTTCTTCTTCCTTGGATTCTGCTTTTACAAAATCGGTACGCAATGTTACGAATTCATTCGAAACATAACCTTCACCTTCTTCAACAGATACCTTAACCCATCCTTCTACTTCTTCCACAACAATCAATTCTTCAGCAAGAGGAACAAGTCCTATTACCGATGCTTCCAAACTTGCTTCGGAACGCACCTTCAATGTTGTTGTCGTTACAGTAGCAATTCTGGTACCAACTTCTTCTGCCAAGGCAATCGCGTCCTCTCCGGTCACACAAAACTCAGCCTTAACATATCCTGTTACATTTCCGGATTGGATTTGATACCAACCATTTTCTTCTTTTATTAATGTACCAACAGAATCATCATATAATTTACCAACAACTTCAGCCTCAGTATTTGCTTCAGCACGTACATTAACGTAATCATTTACCTGCGCAATAACCAGATTTTCAAATTCTGCCGGATTCTGTTCCTTAACCGCAACATTTTCACCGGGAATCTCTAACTCTTCTGTAGGAATAATATTCTCATCCAAAGCCATAACAGCCTCAGCGTCTTCTACAGTATTTTCTACACTCTGTGCCGTAATGGATTCCGGTTTCTCCGATGCCGGCTCACTTACCGGTTCAGATGCCAACTCCTGAACTCCGGCTGCAGTAACAGATACCATTGATGCCTGTGTTCCGCCTATTGCATCCGTTTTTACCCACGAACCTTCAGTAGAAATCTCAGAAACAGTTTCTACACGGACAACCGAAACATCATTGGTTACCGTCTGAAGTGCCACTGCACTGTTACTTGTTGTATATTCATATGATTCTCTTACTATCGCTTCAATCGAGGCCTGCATATCTTCATAGGCAACACCTTCACCCATTTCTACTGCAACCCCGGCTGCCGGTAACTGTGCAAACTGTCCGGTGGCTTCCACATGCATTCCAAGTGAAGAAACCACAAAGGAGATAGCCAATGCACATGCACCTAATATCAGCTTTTTACGTCTCATAAAATATTCACCGTAAAACCTTTCTCATCCTGTGAGTTGATGTTAAATATTACAAATTTATTACATCCAAGTAACAATATAGCACCATCTGTAACATTTGTCAACGTTTCTTTTACGCTTCCAAACTTTACCAACCCTTATTTTACGGCATTTTTTTATTTTTTTACTTCTTTAGCCTTGAAATTATTTTGTAATAATTGACTATACGATATCTTTTTGGAAGCTGGTAACCGCATTTGCACCATCCGCCACCGCAGTTACAATCTGTCGTAATGCTTTGGTTCTTACGTCACCCACTGCATATATACATGAACGGTTTGTTCTGCAATCTTCTCCTGCAACCACATAGCCGGCATCATCCGTTTCCACAAAATTCCGGAACACCTCAGAATTCGGCAGGATACCCACTGCAACAAAAACCCCCGACACCTCAAGTTCTCTCTTTTCACCGCCGGCTTTATTCAGAATGCTTATTGATGTAACCTGCTCTTCTCCGTTTATCCTTTCTACAACGGTATTCCACAAGATTTCAACATTATGATAAGCTTTTAAAGCTTCCTGCAAAGACATGGCAGCCCTTAATTCATCCCTTCGATGAATCAGATACACCTTTTTACATATTCTGGCAAGAAAAATTGCATCTTCTACTGCAACGTCCCCGCCACCAACAACAGCCACTTCTTTATCCTTAAAAAATGCGCCATCGCAGGTTGCACAATATGACACTCCCATTCCCGCAAGTTCTTCCTCTCCCGGCACTCCCAGGTGTGCATGTGTTGCTCCGGTGGCAAGAATAAGTCCTTTGGTTTCATAAGTGCAGTTTTCACAAACCACCTGATATCCACCTTCTATTGTTTTGACTTCTGTCACCTCATCCCCCGAAAATGAAGCATCCATTTTTATTGCATGCTCCTGCATCTTCTGCGAAAGTTCAAATCCGCCAATTCCCGGCAACCCCGGATAATTATCCACTTCATAAGTATTTAATACCTGTCCGCCACTGATACCCGTCTTTTCCAACACTAACGTATCCAGACGTGCCCTTTGCGCATAAATTGCGGCAGACATTCCGGCAGGTCCTGAACCTACAATCACTAAATCCAACATATTTTTCCTTTCCGAAACTGTTTCTTTTTATTTCTATCCTTTGTTTTTTTCTTTTTGCTTTTACATAGTAATACTCTATCAGTTTTTTGTCGAAAATTCAATGTAAAGGCAGTGAAAAACTTGCCACAAAAAAAAGAATCGTCTATACTGTTTTTATGATAACCGAAAGGATTAAAAACATGAAATCTTTTGTTCTTATTACAGGTGCCTCCCGGGGAATCGGTAAAGCAATTGCCCAAAAACTCGCCGCTGAAGGATGCAACCTGGTTTTAACCTGCAAATCATCATATGAATCACTTCTTTCCTTAAAAGAAGAATTAGAAAAAACTTATGGTATTCTTTGCATAGCAAAACAATGTGATGCAAAGGATTCTGTTGCCATCAAAGAATTATTCGATGAAATTACAGATATTAATATCATAATTAATAATGCCGGAATCTCCCATGTGGGACTGTTACAGGATATGACTGAGGATGAATGGAATACTGTTATGGCAACAAATCTGTCCTCTGCCTTTTACACTGCCAAATATGCCATTCCTCATATGTTAAAGGCACATTCCGGCCGTATTATCAACATTTCCTCCGTATGGGGAAATACCGGTGCGGCAACGGAAGTCGCATATTCTGCTTCCAAAGGCGGATTAAATGCTTTCACCAAAGCATTGGCAAAAGAGCTGGCACCCAGCAATATCTCTGTCAACGCAATAGCTTGCGGTTATATTGACACTGATATGAACCGACATCTGCAACCGGAGGATATTCAGGCATTAAACGATGAAATCCCTGCCGGCAGAGCAGGCAGTACCGAAGAAGTTGCACAGACCGTTTGGAATGTATTAAACATGCCCACCTATTATACCGGCCAAATTCTCACATTGGACGGAAGTTGGACATAGTTCCTGTTGGAAAACCATATCTTTCTCTTCCAGCCCTTTATCGGAACTGCATCCAAACAAGCATAAAAGTGCAACAACAATAATAAACACTATACCTAACTTTTCTTTCATATAAAAAAGCCTCCTTTTCAACCTATTATTAGTCTTGGAAAAAAAGAGGCTTTTTATGTTATTATTCTGTTTTTTTAGCACGCGATTCCAACGGTATGTAAAACTGTTCTCCATCTTCAAGTCTTAAACATGCCAACTGGCTGGATTTGTTCTTAAGTGCCATACCACAATCAATATTGTATACATGATATCCGTAATAATCGGTATTATGATATATTAATCCTCTGCCTTGCTCATCAATACAATCCAGACGCTGCGTAAACGTATGACCGGATATATATATGGTCTTTTTATTCGGATACAATTTATCTTTATACTCCCGGATAAATGCCCGGTCGTAAATATTTACCCAAATAACATCCCAAATTTCATCATGGGTGAGCTCCTTAAAATGCAGACCTTCCTTACATTTTCGGTTACAAATATAGGCATGGGATAAATGATATGTTTTATTATTTACCTTTATCTTTTTTACCACCCATGCATTTTCAATATATTCAATAACTGCTTTCTTTTTTTCGGCTGTAAGTATACCGTATTCTTCGAAAGTAGTTCCACCACCGTTACATGGATCTAACCATAAATCAATATCATCTGTATCATGTCTGTCTTTTGTTTTTATATCTTCAAAATTCTGAAGTGCATCTAACATCAGTACTTCATGATTACCGATAATCAGTTCAACATTCGGGCGTTTCATCATATCCTGCAGAATCTTAATTCCATCAGGTCCCCTATCGATGACATCGCCTAAAATGTATAATGTGTCTTCTGCCCTTAGGTCAATCTTTTTCAGCATCTTCATGTAAGTTTTGTATTGACCGTGGACATCACTCATTACGTAGTTACTCATTGTCTTTGTCCCCTATACTTCTACAATATCACTTACATCTACCTGAATCATCGGACGGATACCCATGGGAATACCCAGTTTCCAATGCTTCATCTTTCCATTTTGAATAGAATGTCCGTCACAATTCTCACCATAAGTGAAGGTTGCACTTTCCGCATTGATGGTACCACGGGTTCTTAATGCATAACCCATTGGCAACGCCTCATCCATTTTCTTGGCAGCTGCATACTGTGAGAATAAAATCTGACTTTGGTTCACAGGAGTTTTTAATGCATTCCCGCCGCGAACAGAACGATTCTCAAAACCATTCATTACCTCTTCTACGGAAGGAAGAAATACCCTGTCATAAGTTATCTGGTCCGTAAAAGACGAAATCGGAGTCTGCACTTCTTTAATAATAATCTTCTCCTGTTCTTCTTTTGTAAAAGCTTCCCGGAAGAAATCTCTGTTTAACCACTCACGAATCTTGCTGGTCTCCCAACTGATTCCGGTTCGAATCTTGGTAATTTCCCTTTCAGACATATCCAAATATGACTTTTCATCAAAAAGCTGGTAATCCAATACATATTCAGACTGCAAAATCATTTTATTACCATTCTGGTATAAAATAATCCAGGGAATATCCGTATACTCAAAAATACGATACATACGGCTTTCTTCTTTGATCCGCTGTTTATTCACCAGACGGAAATCTTTTGACATAGGCGCATCTTTTACAGAGAACCGCTTAAACATACCGGACTCCAAAGCTACCCTGTCATTTCCATCATAATTGGCGTAAATAATATCTGTGGTCAATCTTGAACCTGTTACTTCGTTCATGGGATAATGACCAAACCATACACGACGGTTCTTCTTATCATATAACATTAAAGCATTGCTGTGAGGATACTGGATTTCATAAGTCTCTGCAAATTCTTTGCTTATCTTCTGACCATATAAATGTCTCTTTAGCTGTCCCATATCCTGCTGTCTGTCTTTGCATTCCATGGAGAGACCACGCATGATGGCATCTGCTATTCTTTTATCCATAGGAATACCATAATCAGCAATATGAACCAAAGGCTCATTCTGACTTCTTTCAAAAGCATCTGTAGGAATGTCGCCTGTAATCATACAATACAACGTCGCACAAATACCATAAACATCTGTCCAAGGTCCCTGACCTTCACCCACCATCTGCTCTAAGGGTGCATATCCAAATTTACCAAAATATATCTGGGCAGTCTTATTGCTCAATTTCTTGGTCGCACCAAAGTCAATCACTTTGATACTGCCGTCCTTATCCAGCATAATGTTTTCAGGACTGATATCACGATGAATCAATCCGCTCTTATGGATTTCTTCCATGGAACTGATAACCGGCTCCATCAAAGCAAGTGCATGTTCTACAGCAAGTTTGCCACCGTGATTATCGATAAATCTCCTTAAGGTTCCACCTTCTAAATACTCCATAACCATATATGCAGTATTATTCTCATAAAAAAGTTCTTTAATGGATACAATACCGGGATATTTAGAGAACTGTGCAAGTGTGCGCGCTTCTCTCTGATATGCTTTTAACTCTTCGTAATACTCCTCCGGTGTTGTTCCTTCCGCAACGTACAACGCATCATTGGTATCACGTTCCACCATCTCATCCGGGAAAAATTCTTTTACTGCAACACGGTATTCCAGCAACATATCAAACCCCATGTATGTAATACCGAAATTACCCATTCCCAGAATATTGCCGATTAATATTTTTCCATTCAAAATAGTTCCGGGCTCTAATGCGCGACCGAAACTCTTTACCCCTCTCTTTGCTTTACCGCAGACAGGACAGAATTCATCTTCCTTACTCATATGCATACAATTCATACACAATTTGCGGATTTCAGACATTTCCATTGTTCACCAATCTCCAATCCCTTATTTTTCATGTACCTTCCTTTTGCATCCAAAGCTGAGGGTACACTCTCCCCTATTACACATTATACTAGACTTTCTACAATTTTTCCATTAAAATTTGCTTTCAAAAGAGGAAATTTGCATATTATAAAATAACATTATATGAATAAAACGGTATTTAAGAACAATATTTAACATTTTATTTAAAAAAAGATGCTATAGTTAACTGGAATAAACTAACAGTGTCAAAAAATAAAATATATAGTTATGTGTAAGAGGTGATTATATTGAGTAAACGTGAGAAAAAGAAACATCATGAACATAGTTATACAAAAACTTTTATGCGGTTTGCTTTGATTTTTCTTCTGTTTTTGTTGGACCTTGCCTTTATATTCATCGTTTCCTACTTCTTAAATCAATACACGGTCTACCTGTATGCATTTTTTGAAGTGCTTAGTATCCTTGTTATGATTCCTTTGATTGCAAGCGAACGTAATGCCGCCTACAAATTATACTGGCTGGGGGTTGTTTTGGTCATCCCCATTGCCGGACATGTCATGTATTTGTTTTGGGGACGTTCGGTCATCAATCAGAAAGCGCACAAGGAAATACAACGTGCAATCGACAAGGCCAATGAAGACCAGATGATGAATCCGATGCTTGTGGAAGAATTGGCAAAAGAAGATGCAGCTAAAGGAAAAATTGCATCCTATTTGTACAATCAGAATTATCCGCTTTACAAAAATACTGCCGTCACCTATTTTGAAATTGGCGAGCGCTTTTTTGAGGATGTGGAAGAAAAATTAAAAGAAGCTGAAAAATATATTTTTATCAGCTTTTTTATCATCGCCGATGGTTCCATCTGGGAAAGATATACCGAAATTTTGGAAGAAAAACTGGAAAAAGGTGTCAAAATATACATTATGTTTGACGATACCGGCTCTTTTATGCAGATGTCCGATACATCCATCAAAAAATTAAAAGAAAAAGGATTTCATGTACTAATCTTTAACCCGGTTGAAAAAAGCTATCACCGCCTGTTCTTCAATTATAGGAATCATCAAAAAATTTTAGTTATAGACGGTAAATATGCCTATACCGGCGGCATCAACATCAGCGACCGTTATGCCAACATTATTTCTCCTTACGGCCATTGGAAAGATACCGGCTTACGTTTGGAGGGGGATGCCATTTATGGAATGGAATTGATCTTTATCGGTATGTGGAATGCTTCCGGCGGAGATATCCGCATTCATGATTTCCCGGTTCCCAAAAGAGATTTACCAAACGGCACCTACTGTCAACCATTTGCCGACGGTCCTTCCAACAATCCTGATAATCCTGCCATGGATATGTTCCTTCAAGTGATTACCGGCGCCAAAGAACGGGTCAATATTATGACACCTTACCTGATTGTTGATGATACCATGCAGGATATCCTCTGCTTAACTGCAAAATCCGGTGTGAAGGTAAGAATTATTACTCCCGGTGTTCCTGACAAAAAAATTGTACGTCATCTGACCATAATGCATTATGGTGTTCTTCTGCGGAATGGCATAGAAATTTATGAATATACTCCCGGTTTTATTCATGCAAAACATTGTACAAATGAATCTTCAGCTATTGTTGGCACCATTAACATGGATTTCAGAAGCTTTTATACCCACTTTGAAAACGGTGTATGGATCCCATCCGGTGATGTATTAAAAGATATCGATAAAGACTTTGAAGAAACAATAAAACTATGCAAACAAATTACCTATGAAGAATGGAAAAACAGACCATGGTACCAAAAACTTTTACAAACATTTTTGTATTTCTTTAAATGTCATTTTTAGCATTATAAAAACCCCCGAAACAGACGTTCCGGGGGTTTTTTGTATAAATATCATTATTCTTTATTTTTATAATTCGTAATCCTTTACTGTGTCAAACTGTTCTTCAACACCTGCCGGATTCTTCGTACACAGGCTCACTACAATGATTGCAATACATGATGCCACGAAACCGGGAATAATTTCGTAAACATCGAAAATACCGCCGGATGCAAGCCACCACACGCAAGCTGTGATACCGCCTGTAAGAATACCTGCAAGCACACCCCACTTCGTTGTCTTCTTCCAGAACAATGAGAATAACACCGCGGGACCAAACGCTGCTCCGAAGCCTGCCCATGCAAAGGATACCAGTTTAAATACAGATTCGGTAATTCTTGCAAGTACACTTCCTTCTGTCGGGTTCTCCACAAAAACAAGGGCTGCCGCAAGAATTGAAACAACGATTACAGCAATACGGTTTAACCAAAGAATGGACTTGTCACTTGCCTTTTTATTAATTAAGCCTTTGTAAAGGTCATTTGCCACAGAAGAAGATGTTACCAGCAACTGGCTGTCTGCAGTACTCATAATTGCCGCAAGAATTGCCGTCAGCATAATGCCCGCAAGAGCCGGCGGGAACAATGTTGTTGACATATTAATGAAAATTGACTCAGGGTCGTCAATTGCCGGGAACATAAAGCTTCCCAATACACCGATAATTACAGCTGCTGCCAATGTGATTAATACCCAAACGGTTGCAATAATTCTGGCAGGTCTGATTTCATCAGCCTTACGGATACCCATAAATCTGGGTAAAATATGAGGCTGTCCGAAATATCCCAATCCCCATGCGATGGAAGATACCAGAAGTGCAACATTTACCGTTCCGTTATCCGTATAAGGAATCAGGCTGAACTCCACTTCCAAATCTGCTATCATTGCACCGATTGCTTCTGTTCCGCCAAGACGGTTCATGGCTACAATCGGAGTCACAATCAACGCAACAAACATCAATATACCCTGAATAACATCTGTCCAGCATACCGCAAGGAAACCGCCAAGGAAAGTGTACGCAACAATAATTGCAACACCGAGTATTAATGCCCACTCATAGGGCATACCGAATACTGCCTTAAACAGCTTTGCACTTGCCTGGAACATGGATGCCACATAGAATACAAAGAACACCAAAATCATTACCGCAGACACACCTTTTAAAATGCCGGTCTTATCGCCGAAACGATTAGTAAAGAATTCCGGCAATGTAATGGAATCGCCTGCAGCCTTCGTATATTTACGAAGCCGTTTTGC
Source organism: uncultured Lachnospiraceae bacterium (assembly GCA_964651555.1). GTDB lineage: Bacteria > Bacillota > Clostridia > Lachnospirales > Lachnospiraceae > UBA3766. The sequence goes on from CAZYVY010000007.1 coordinate 39,975, forward strand.
CACAACCAACCAGTTAATATATGTACCCACAGCAAGTCCGATTGCCGTCCAAATTGCCTCTGTCGTTCCCGCAAATAATACATAAGCGGTTCCGGGAAGTCCCATCAGAAGCCAGCCGGACATGTCGGAAGCCTGTGCTGAAAGTGCTGCTGCCCAGGGATTCAATGTTCTTCCGCCTAATACATAGTCAGATACATTTTTGTTCTTCAAGAAGAAAAATAATCCGATTCCTACCATAAGCAAAAGATAAAGAAACAAGATAATTCCATAAATTACTGTATTACTCATTTTGTACCTCTTTCTTTTATTCCGGCTTATTTAAAGCCGTTTACCTGTTATACTGCCACAAAAGCGGTCTTTATCAGTTTATCACGATAAAGTTCTATTGTCTACTTTTTTTGCAATCTGTACAAGTCCCGTATAAAAATGTTTTTTCCTGGTCCAACTCAAAACCGGTAGTTCCCTGCATCCATTGTCTTGCTTCTTTGGTAGCCTCATGACTTAAATGTACCAGTTTCCCGCATTCCGTACACTGCAAATGCAGATGCGAATGACATTCTTCACTTTCCATAATCTGATACACATACTGTCTCGAATCCTCTTTGGAATGGCGGCGTACCACACCTTCTTCCACCAGTTTCTTCATCAGCCGGTAAACAGAACTTTTAGGTACCGTTTCACCCTTACTGTTCATTTCTTCCAGAATTTCCTCAATGGTAAACTGCCTGTCGCAGGCAGATGATAGAAAGTTTACTAATATTTTACGTTGTTGTGTCTGATATGTTCCTTTCATCAAAATAAAACACCTCTTGTCCCAGAACCGTCTCCGCGGGATACTACCATAATCTTACCGCCAAAGTATACATGCATCGTTTTGCAAATTAAACGTAAAAAAATTATTTTTCCTTCTTTATAATAATCTCCTTACACTTGGGACAACGTTCCGGTTCCATGCGAAATCCCAGAGATAACATTTTTTTGCAATGCGGACATCTCCAATATAGAATACGAATCACAATTGCCGCCAAAATTGCCAATGCACCTGCAATCAGAAAAAACATCTGTACGGCAAGTTCCTCAAAAAACAAAGAACCTGCACATAAAATCATCGCAACTATCAATATGGTATTAGATACCGAATTCGCTTTTCTGTAATCCATCTTTTTTACTCCTTCTACTCGTTTGTTCTTCCTAATAATGCAAAAATACCAAAAACCACAATATCTGCTGCAACTATAGTAGCACCTACCGGGGTGGAAAACAAGATAGATACCAGCATCCCCGCCACAGCGCAAAAAACAGAAATGCATGCAGAACATATAATTACGCTTTTAAAGCTTTTAAACACACGCATAGCTGACATGGTAGGAAAAATAATCAATGCCGAAATCAGCAAAGAACCTACCAGTTTCATAGCTAATACTATCACTACTGCAATTACCATTGCAAGCAAAACATTGTATAGTTGAACCTTTACACCGGTTGCCGCGGCAAAATCTTCATCAAAAGTAATGGCGAAAAGCTTATGATAAAAGAAGACAAACGCTACGATAACCAATACGGAAAGTCCGATACAAAACCATACGTCTGCCGATGACAATGTTAACAAAGAGGCACTTCCGAAAAGAGTCGTACATACATCTCCTGCCACATTCCCGGACTTAACACTCTCCGGAAAAATGTTTAGCACCAGATAACCCAGTGCCAGTGCTCCTACAGACAACATGGCAATTGCCGCATCACCTTTGATTTTGGTTTTCTTTCCGGCACACAATAAAACAATAGCCACTAAAACCGTTACCGGCAGAATCAAAAACATCTGGTTGCTAAAATTTAATACCACTGCAAATGCCATGGCACCGAATGCCACATGTGACAATCCATCCCCGATAAAGGAAAGACGTTTTAGTACCAGTGGGACTCCCAGCAAAGATGCACACAACGACACCAATACCCCTACAACAAACGCGTATTGCACCAGCGGATAGGAGAAATAGTAACTCAATTTATCAATCCAAACCATCTCTTACTTTCCCTCCATATTCTGCTTTTTTATCCTGTCATATTCTTCTCTGGTTCCGAAAAAAACCGGTTCCTTTACCAGATTCAGTACATGGCTGGCATAATTCTCCACTGCCTGCATATCATGGGATACCATAATAACGGTGATTCCGTCATCCTTGTTTAATTTATCAATCAACGCATAAAACTCTTCTGTCGTTTCAGGATCTAATCCGGCTACAGGTTCATCCAGGAGAAGCATTTTCTGTGTCGCACAAAGCGCTCTTGCAAGCAAAACCCTCTGCTGCTGTCCACCGGACAACTCCCTGTAACTTCTTTTCTTTAAATCAAGAATCTCCATTTTGGCAAGCATTTCGTCTACTGTCTTTTTATCTTTCTGCGAATAAAAAGGCCGCAATCCTGTCCGGCTTAAGCATCCCGATATCACAATTTCTTCCACGGATGCCGGGAAATCCCTCTGTACAACAGTTTGCTGCGGCATATAACCGATTTCTTTTTGTTTTAAGTCATCACCAAAAGTAATCTTCCCTTCCATAGGTTTACGAAGCCCAAGAATCCCTTTGATAAGCGTGGATTTCCCGGAACCGTTATCTCCGATAATACAAAGATAGTCTCCCGGTTCCAGTCTAAAATTTATACACGGGGTAACTGCTTTTTTCTCATACCCCAATATTACATTTTCACATATCAACTGCGCCATATTTATTCTCCGTATCCTTCCATGGCCAAACGCAAGGCTTCTAAATTTTCTTCCATGTAGCCCAAATAAGAAGCACCGTTATCAATATCACTTTGAAAAACAGCCTGCATAGAATGCAAAATCCCAACATGCTGATCTTTATCTTTCGTATTGGAAATTATGGCATTAGCCAAATCCATTGTTCCTCCTTCTGTAATAAAAACAGTATTAACATCATGTTCGTCCACCTTTTCCGCCAAAAAAATAACTGTTTCAAAATCCGCCTCTGATTCTGTAGAACATCCCGGAAATGCAGCATAATATTCAATTCCGTAATCTTCCGTTAAATAGAGAAAAGGAAACCTATCCCCTACCACAATTAATTTTTTCGCAACAGTTTCCGTCATGGCTACATATTCTTCGTCAAGTTTTTTTAATTCCTGACGGTATGTTTCCGTATTCGCACCTATCATCTCTGCCTTGTCAGGCAACACCTTACAAAGTGCGTTTCCAATTTCTTCACAACAAACAGAAGCCAGACGTAATGACAACCAAAGATGTTCGTCATAAGTTTCTTCCGGAACATATCCTTCTGTTCCCTGACACTCTTCTGTATGTTCTCCCCCATCAGAATGAACATGGCATCCTTCCATACCTTCCGTAAATGTTTCTTCCAATAAATATGCTTTTAACGTATCCATTAGATTAACAACAACACGATTTTCATTAGGTTGGGACTCTAATGCTTCCATTAACCATGCATCGGATTCTCCTCCAACATGTACCAAAAGGTCACAATCAGCAATCCGAATCAGGTCTTCTGCCGAAGGCTGAAAACTATGCATATCCATACCGTTATCCAGAAGCAAAATAACCTCTGCATCTGTCCCCTGCGCCAATTGACTTGTCCAGTCATACAAGGGAAAACTTGTACAAACTATGGTTGTTTTATCATCATGAAACGCATTTCCGTTTTCCGATGCACAACCTGTAAGTAAAACAATCATGAATAAAAACAGAAACATCGCTGTAATTTTTCTTTTTAACATACCAATTTAACTTCCCTTTGTCTTTTTCCGCATAAAAAAAGCGGGTTCCAATTTGAGAATAATTCTCATTTTAGTATACTCGCTTTTTTTATTATGTCAATATACCATAATTACTCCGTAATTACGGTATCTTCAAATTACATTCACTAATTTATCACTTTTTGCGGCTTAGTCTTCCACAATAACTGCCTTAATCGCATCTGAGGAAGGATTATACTGGAACAGATATATTGTATAATTTTTATCCTGCTGCATATAAATTGCAGAACGTAAAAGTGCCGTTCCTCCCCAAATAGAATACATAGGGTTATTACTTCTGCTTACCGTATACAAATATTCACCGGGCCATGTTGTGGCAAAATCCGTCACTTCGCCGGAACTTACATTACGAAATGTAACATACTGGTTTCCTATGGTCACATTCAAAGGATTACCGCTGTATGTCAAATTTCCAACCCGGATGCAAGACATATTACGCGTACGGTCACAATTCGTATCCGATATCATTTTTAGTCCAAGTCCTGATGCCGTGTTAACAATTGCTACCGTCATATTTTCACCTTGGGTAACCGTAACGGGTTGTTGCAGATATACATAACCATCAGAACCCATAAGCGTAATCACCGGACTTCCTACTGCCACATCCACATATTCCGTAATATCTCCAAATCCAAAATCATTTACCAACAGCTTATCATTGATATATACCCAAAAAGGATTGTATCCGCTGGCAGTATTTAAAAATCTTACCTTTCCGTTCCGATTGCTGCCTGCACTACAAAAAGAACAATTTTCATTCGGTCTGGGGTATGTGATAATTACCGTTCCGGGAATAGACGGTGTTACCGTCATGTTACCGCCTGTATTATTTCCGTTGGAACTACTTCCGGTATTGTTGCCGGGAAATACCGCTCCACCCTCTCCGGGATTAGGTAACGGCACAACCGGCATTGCTCCTGCATCATTACTTCCGTTGCCCATGTCGTTTAACGCATCATCCGTTTCACCGCTCATTTCTCCCGAACCGTTTCCCGGAAATACGGCCCCGCCCTCTCCGGGGTTCGGTAACGGAATAGCCGGTGTTGCCGGCTTTGCAAAACGGTTATACTCAGGTCCCAAATTATTAATTACTCTCATTTTTCCTCCACAACACTATCATTATTACATCTATCTTTTACTATGATATGCATTGTGTTTAAAAATGCGCCTGTATTGTTTATTCTGTTTTCTGCTGTTCCTCTTTCTGCCCGTTGTTTTCTGCCTTTTTGGCTCTCAAACTGTTGAATACAAACAATCCTATACCGGTTGCTACAATAAAAATAGATATAAACTGCGAAGTGGAAAGTCCTCCCACAGCACCTCTGTTATCATTTCGCAAAAATTCTATGGCAAATCTTCCGATACCATAAAGAATCAAATATCCGGCACCTACATTTCCGGACACCTTATTCTTCCTTGCAAACAATAACAAGATAGCCGCAATCAACAAATCTCCTGCCGACATAATTAACTGGGTAGGAATCAATTTAATACCTGCGGGTGCAAGGCTTCCTTCTGGAAAAACAATACCCCATGCCGCATCAGTCGGTGCACCGTAACAACAGCCCGCAAGAAAACAACCGATTCTTCCAATCCCTTGTGCAATGGAAATTTCCGGCATAATCAAATCAAAATATGTTCCTACCGGCAGTTTCTTTATTTTCAAATAAGAGATACCTACAGCTACGCCCAGCACAATTCCTCCATAAACCACGAATCCTGAACTACCCAAAACTCCCCATGGATTTTGTAAAAATCTTTCCCATTCTACTATGACATAAAGAATCTTTCCGCCCAGCATGCCGGATATGAGACAATAAATTGCGATATCTAAAACCGCCTCCTGTTTCAATCCTCTTTTCTTCGCACGGTACATTGCAACCAGAACTGCGACAAGAAAACCGATTCCAATCATAAGTCCGTATCCGTATATGGTAACTTTGCCAATGGTTAAAATTTCGTTATGCATTCTGCATCCTCCCAAATCAATTTAGTTTTCAGCATTCATCGATGTTTTTTTACGATTTTTATCAATATACATCTTTTTATCCGTAATGCGAATACAATCCTCTAGATACGTTTTGTGATCCACATTAAAAATATCATATCCGACACTCATGGAAAGCATTGCTTTTTTCTTTTGATTTGTATTATATTCTTCAATTCCGTGTTGTACATTTTCCCAGTACTTTTTTACTTCACGCTCCGATTGTACTGTTCCCATAACGATAAACTCATCACCGCCATAACGAATTACATAGTACTTCCCTGCATAATGCATCATGATTTCTGCAGCGGCATTAATAATCCGATCACCTTCTTCATGACCATACAAATCATTTATCTTTTTCAAACCATCAATATCCACAAAAGAAAGTTGAATTTTACTTTTGGATATTAAGGACTTCATCTTGATTTCCGAGAAGTAACGCTCTAAGCCGAAACGGTTATACGCTCCCGTAAGGGAATCTTTAATATACATTTCATCCAAACGCTTCATGGCATTTTTGAGCAGGTTTTGTTTGCGAATATTCTCCACGGAATCACCCATGTTAAGCAACCATTTAATGTACATCTGATTATTCACGGCAAAATCACTGTCTACAAAAACAAAGTAACCAAAAGTTCTTTCCAGATAATGCAGAGGCGAAAAAATGTACATTTTACCCTTATCGGTATCCTTAAATAAATCATCCAATGCATAACGCGATTCAAAAGGATCCCTTTTCTTAAACACACCATCCTGATATGCCAGTACGGGAATTACCTCAGATGTATAAGCCAGCTTTTCTTCTGTGCTCATATTTTCCTGTTCCATGAGTCCGTTTTCAAATACGTCTTCCACAAAATTTTCATTGACACAACAATAAAATTCAGTAGGATCCATCTGGCTGATAAAACCCTTCATGGATTCAATCCAATCTTCGTAATCTTCCCCCGCCATAATACTTTTTTCCAGCTCAATCATCTGATGAATCATCTTGCGTCGGAAAACATCACTGTGCCGTTCAATGAATTGTATCGTTCTTGTTTCTTTACTCAGGCAATTGCAGCTCTCACCCAAAACCACTTCATCTTCCAGCAAAATTTCCTTTGCAACATTCTCTCCGTTTAACACATCTAAAATGGTTTTACAAGCCGCAACACCCATATCCTGAAAACGTGTACGTACAGTTGTAATTTTGGGTGTGTAATTCTGCCCTTCTACTGAATAATCATATCCTGCCACAGCAACATCATCAGGAACACGGTATCCTTTTTCTTTTAATATATCGCAGATAGTAATGGCCATAATATCATTCGCACAAATAATTACTTCAGGAAACGGAAGTTTTGAACTCAATATTTCTTTTGCCGCCAGTTCCCCTCCGGTTACGTAGAAATCCCCCTGACTGATACGTCCGGGAATTACCGGTATTCCGTTTTCCGACAATACATCCACATATGCATTATAACGGGCCTCAGCATCCGAATTTCCACTCACTCCTTTTACGAAATTAAGTTTCATCATTTTATGGTCAATAACATAATGCTCCACCAGTTTGCGCATGGCTGCATAATTATCTGCTCCGACATAATAATAATCTTTTATTTTACTTCCAATGCAGACAACCGGACATGTCAGTTGATTCAACAGTTCTTCAATACGTTCTTTGTTACTCTTTATATGCAATGCATTTGAGAACAAAATCACACCGTCAAACAAACTTAAATCCGGCAAATAGGCAATATTAATTTCTCCGAGATTATGTTTATCCCTTTCAAATGCCCCGGTAAACCAAAGAAATACCGCAATATTGCATCCATTCTCTTTTCCGTACTGCTCAATTCCTTTCAATACAAGTGCCTGAACATCAGTATCCGCACCGGTCATTAATACAGCTATATTTTTATGTCTTAAACTCATGCTTATCCCCCTGCTGTTAAAAACATGCTACATAATTATACCACTCTTATCTACAATCATCAAACAATTTTCTGAAATATCATAAGATATAAGCCAGATTTATTCTCTTTCACATGCACAAAAAAAGTGCCAACGATTCTTACGGAACCACCGGCACTTGCATATTCTATCATTTCACTGTATTATCTCTGTACACGTCCTGAGCCATCGCCTTCTGCCAGCTTCATTACCTCGTCAACGGTTACCATATTAAAATCACCTTCGATTGTATGTTTCAGACAACTTGCCGCAACAGCAAACTCAATCTTCTTCTGTGAATCCATTCCGCTTAATGATGCATAAATAAGACCGGCACCAAATGAATCTCCTCCGCCTACACGATCAACGATATGCACATCATAACTCTTACTGTAGAAACATTCACCGTTTTCATAAAGCATTGCTGCCCATTTATTATCGTTTGCCGAAATAGAAGTTCTCAATGTAATTGCCACTGTTTTAAAACCAAAACGTTCATGTAATTTAGCTGCAACTTCTCTGTAACCTTCATGGTTCACTTTGCCGCCGGTTACATCTGTACCTTCGGAACGGATACCGAATACATCCGATGCGTCTTCTTCGTTTGCAATACAAACATCCACGTATTTGCAAAGCTCGCCCATTACTCTTCCTGCTTCTTCTTTACTCCAGAGTTTATTTCTGTAATTTAAATCACAGCTTACTGTAATATTTCTTTCTTTTGCTGCCTTACAAGCTGCCAGACAAAGATCTGCAACACTCTGATTCAATGCGGGAGTAATACCTGTAAAATGGAACCAGTCTGCTCCGTCAAAAATCTTATCCCAATCAAAATCTTCTGAAGTAGCTTCATAAATTGCAGAGCCGGCACGGTCATAAATAACCTTAGAAGCTCTCTGGCTTGCTCCCTTTTCAAGGAAATAAATTCCCACTCTGTTACCGCCACGTGCAATATAAGAAGTATCCACACCAAATTTTCTTAAAGAATTCACTGCCGCCTGACCGATTTCATGTTTCGGAAGCTTTGTGACAAATGCAGCATCTAAACCAAAGTTTGCCAGTGAAACAGCAACATTAGCTTCTCCGCCACCATATGTTGCCAGATATTTCTCAGCCTGCAAAAAACGATTGTATCCTTCCGGCTCCAGTCTTAACATAATTTCTCCAAATGTGATTACCTTCATCTTTTAACCCCAACCTTTCTTTGTTACAACAAAATTACTGTGAAAATTTTACCATTAATCTTATCATTCCCTAACAATGGTTTTTCTATCATTTTTCGGAAAATGTAAGTGCTTACATTTCGATATTACAATGGTTTTTCCTGTTCGTCAAGAGGAATTCATAGGAAAAAAATAATTTTTTTCCATATTTTTCATTATTTTACAAAATATTTTCAATTTGTCCATAAAATCCGAAATTTTAGGGCTTGCACAATTTATTGAAGAAATGTATACTCTATTATGAAAGCACTTACATTTTAATTGGAGGAAATCCTATGGGATTAACAATTTATGATATTTCCGAAAAGGCCGGCGTTTCTATCGCCACGGTTTCCCGTGTTTTAAATCAAAGTGCCAACGTCAGCGAAAAAACGCGTCGTAAGGTTATGGATGTGATTGAAGCAAATGGTTACACGCCCAATGTTTTTGCACGGGGATTAGGATTGGACACCATGAAGACCATCGGCATCCTGTGTGCAGACTCTTCTGATTTATATTTGTCCAAAGCGGTATACTATTTAGAACAACAGCTTCGCAGTAATTCTTATGATACTATTCTTTGTTGTACCGGTTATGAACCGGAGCGCAAGAAGGATTGTATGGAGTTACTCTTATCCAAGCGTGTGGACGGTGTTATATTATGCGGTTCCAATTTTTTGCATGAGAAAGATGGGGACAACGAATATATCCGTCAGGCAGCAGAACAATTACCGGTTATGATGTTGAATGCAGATTATGATTATGAAAATGTCTACTCCTGTTTTTGCGACGATCACCGTTCCATGTTGAATGCCACAAGAACCATGATTGAAAACGGGCATACCGATATTTTATATCTGTATAACTCTCATACGTTCAGTAGTATGCGTAAATTAAGCGGATTTGTTTCCGGTCTTGAACTGTCCGGTCTTCCGGTAAAAAAAGAATATCAATGTTTTTACCGTGGAAGCCACGAAAATATTGACGAAATAGTTCATTACATCCAAAAACTTGCCGATGAAGGCCGCACATTCAACGGCATCATCGCCGCGGATGATACACTTGGACTTGCTGCAGTAAAATATGCACAAAAGGCGGGAATTTCCATTCCTGACGACCTTTCTATTATAGGGTATAACAATTCTTTACTTGCAAAATGTTGCGAACCCGAATTAAGCAGTGTGGACAACCAGCTTGAAGTCTTGTGCAAAACCCTGATTCACACTTTAATCAGCGTCTTAAACGGAGAAAGCACCCCTCAAAAATCCATCTTTTATGGTGAATTGGTTGAACGCGGCACTACGCTTTCCCAAAAGTAAAATAATATAATGGAGGTACTCAATGAAAACTTTTATGGACAAGGATTTTTTGCTTTCAAATCCTACAGCAGTAAAACTCTATCACGAATTTGCGGAAGAAACTCCCGTACTTGACTACCACTGCCATATCAATCCCAAGGAAATTGCAGAGGATCGTAAATTTGATAATATCACTCAGGTATGGTTAGGTGGCGATCATTACAAATGGCGATATATGCGTTCCAACGGAATTGACGAGAAATATATTACCGGAGATGCCAGCGACAAAGAGAAATTTCTAAAATGGGCAGAGGTACTGGGCAAGGCCATCGGCAATCCTCTTTATCACTGGAGCCATTTGGAATTACAGCGCTACTTCAACTTCTACAAGCCCCTGAACAAAAATACGGCTGAAGAAGCGTGGGAGGTATGCAACGCTGCCTTGGCACAAGATGATATGAGTGCACGGAATATTATTCGCCGTTCCAATGTTACCTTACTTTGTACCACAGATGACCCTGTTGATGACTTACAGTATCACAAGGCAATTGCGGAAGATGAAACCTTCGATGTAAAAGTACTTCCTGCATGGCGTCCCGACAAAGCCATGAATTTAGAAAAAGAAAATTACCTTGACTATTTAAGTCAATTAGAAAAAATAAGCGGACTATCCATCAAATCATTCAAGGATTTAAAAATTGCCCTTTCCAACAGAATGGATTTCTTTGCTTCCATGGGCTGTAATGTTTCCGACCATGGTCTTGAATATGTTATGTATCAGCCCGGCACGGAAGAACAGATTGAAAAGATTTTTGCCAAACGTCTTGCCGGCGAAATTCCTTCACGTGGAGAAGAATTACGTTTTAAAACAGAGTTTCTTTTGTTTGTATGCCGCGAATATGCAAAACGCGACTGGGTTCTCCAGCTTCATTACGGAGTAAAGCGTGACAACAATACCAGGATGTTTCAGCTTTTGGGTCCCGATACCGGCTATGACTGTATTAAAAACGAAACTTCTGCTGCGGAATTAGCAGATTTCTTAAATGCATTGGACATCACAGGAGAATTGCCCAAGACCATTATTTACAGCTTGAATCCTGTAGATAATGCTTACATCGGAACGATTTTAGGTTGTTTCCAGAATTCAGAAGCTGTTGCCAAAATCCAACAAGGCTCCGCATGGTGGTTCAATGACCATAAAATCGGTATGCAGGAGCAGATGGCATCTCTCGCAAGTTTAGGTAATCTTTCCGGCTTCGTGGGAATGTTGACCGACTCCAGAAGTTTCCTTTCATACACACGCCATGAGTACTTCCGCAGAATTCTCTGTAACTACCTTGGTGCTGTGGTAGAAAATGGCGAATACCCTGAGGATTATGAAACCTTAGGTGAAATTGTCAAGGATATTTCTTACTACAATGCCGTAAGATATTTTAAATTCCCTTTGTCATAATTTTTAAAAGTTATATTCAAAACACTAAAAGTATAATAAAATCATATTAGCAAAAAACATAATGGAGGTATCTCATGAATAAAATCGTAGAAGAACTTAGTAAAATAGCTATTGTACCTGTTATTGCAATTGATGACGCCAATGATGCAGTGCCTTTAGCCAAAGCATTGATGGCCGGTGGACTTCCCTGTGCAGAAGTTACATTCCGAACAGCTGCCGCAGAAGAAAGTATCCGCAGAATGGCAGAAGCCTGCCCCGATATGTTAGTCGGTGCCGGTACTGTTCTTACCACGGAGCAGGTGGATAAAGCAATTGCCGCAGGTTCTAAATTCATTGTAAGTCCCGGATTAAATCCCGAAGTGGTAAAATACTGCCAGTCCAAAGGTGTTCCCGTGCTTCCCGGTTGCAGTAATCCTTCAGATGTTGAGATGGCTCTTTCTTTAGGATTAACAGAAGTAAAATTTTTCCCCGCTGAAGCCGCCGGCGGTCTTAACATGATTAAAGCAATGTCTGCGCCTTACGGCAATGTAAAATTTATGCCTACCGGCGGAATCAACGAAAAGAACCTTACTGATTATCTTGATTTTGATAAAATCCTTGCATGTGGCGGTACCTACATGGTAACCAAAAATATGATTACCAATAAAGAATTTGATAAAATCGAACAGTTGACCAAAGAAGCTGTAAAATCAATGTTAGGTTTTGAAATCCGCCATGTCGGTATTAATGCCGAAAACGAGGAAGAAGCTATCGGTATTGCAACCCTGATTGCCAATCTCTTCGGTTTTCCCATCAAAAACGGCAACTCCTCCGTATTTGCCGGAACCGCTGTGGAAGTAATGAAAGAAAAATATCTTGGAACCCATGGTCACATTGCAATTGGTACAAGATATTTAGAACGTGCCATTTATCATTTAGAACGCCAGGGAGTTGTATTTGATTACGACACAGTGAAAACAGATGCGAAAGGTAAGAAAACCGCAATTTATATGAAAGGTGAATTTGGTGGTTTTGCAATTCATTTAGTGCAGAAATAATTCCGTTCTTCTTTTACATCTTTTTTATCAAAAAGAGGGTGTCCCTAAAGTCTTGAAAATGACTCGGGGATTACCCTCTTTACTTTTTTCTATATTCCCTTTTATCGGACACTTCTACTCTTCCGTAATTTCCTCTGTTTCCATATAGGGGGTTGCTAACCGCAATAAATCCAAGGAATTATAAATTGGTGCCTCATACATATCAACTGATGTGGATATATAAACCTTTTGCATTTCCGCATTTAATGCAACCATTTTCGGTATACGCATGACAAATCGCATATCTTCAGTAAGTACATAACCACTGTCTTCACCTTTTATATATGTGTATCCGTTTTGATCTTTGCCGAAATAGCCGGTCATAACATCACAATCTTTAATCGTGTTAATTACTTCCTGAAATTCCGTATCATAAATCACAAAATCACCGTTATGATAGCTTGCAAATACCTTTGTTTTATTTTCATCAAAAAATAATGTATTAACACACGCGGGATTATCCATACCATATTCTTCTGCAAAATCAATTGCAACTTCACCGGTATAAAAAATCAATCCCGGCACTTCCACGGCATCTTTTGTTGGTACAACTGCTGCCGCCGTTTCCTTCGTATATATAATGACCCTGTTATCATTATGTTCAAGCACGGCGACATACTTTTCGCTACTGCAATATTCGGCATTGTTGTCGGTTCTGCACTCAAATTCATGAGATATGTCTATGTATTCATTCACATTTTCACTGACCTCAATATAAGAACCATCTCTTAAATAAACATAAAATCCATTATTCCCCATATAACCTTCTGCACTAATCGGCTCCGAAGCTATGGTAGTTCTGTATTCCACAACTCCACTCTCCACATTAAACAGGCTTAATGTACAGTCAGTAGCAACAAATAATATTTTTTTCTCCTCATTTGGGGTCAAAGTAAGTATATTGGCATAACAGCCCATATGCCTGCTCCTCCGATAACACATTCTCAACCTTACGCGTATTCAGATTATAAATCGAAATTCTGCCGGAAGAATCCAAATATGCAATACAGTCATTCGTAGGTTCTCCTTCAATCAACACGACCAGCACATGCTCTCTCCCGTGAAGTTCGATAAACGTTTCAATTTCTTTTTTACACCATAAAGATTCCCTCAATCTGGGTGAACAAATTACAATCAGCCACTCACTGTTATGTAGCGCTGCCATAATCGGGTCATTTAAATCACTGGTTAACGGCAATTCTTCTTTATCTCGAAATACTCTCTCTATTTTGTTTTTTGTCCCGGCCTCTTTTTTATGACACTCTTTGGCATACGAAATGCTTCCAGACGTCTGTGTAAATTTTCTGCCACAAACTTATCCAGCTCCGCATGTCTGTAACTGATAAACGCATCATAATGGTATCCCTCATTTTTTTTACTATTCTCTTCCATAACCGGTTCCTTCTGCTTCTATTTTTGTGCAATCTCCAACAATCCTTCCACACTATAAATCGGTGCTTCGTAATAATTATCGTTATAACCTATGTATACCTTATTATCTTCCAAATCTACAGCTCTTCCTTCCGGAATCCACATAACCGGTTCCATGTCCGCATTAAGAATATAAATTCCGTAATAACCTAAAATATAGGTATTACCATTTTCATCCATATCTAAAAACCATTGAGTCGGATATGCATCTTCCATTGTATTTAAAACCTGACGATTGGTAACATCATAGATAACAAAGCTATAATCCCAATAAGTAATGAAGCAAATATTCTGATGATTACCGTAATATAAACTCCTTACAAATTCCGGTTTTTCTAATTCATAAGATTTGACAATCTCTACCGCTTCATCACCAATGATATATTGTTCTTCCGGAAAATCTACAGTTGTATCAATTTGTACCACTTCTGCACCGGTTTCTGCCGTATACACAGTAATTTTATTGTCATTACTTTCCAGGACGGTAATGCCATAAGGCGAATGTATAATTGCTTCGTTCGACTGTGTCTTGCATTCAAATCTGTAACTCAAATCAAAACTCTGCTCATATTCTTTGCTTATCACAAGCATTTGTCCGTCTTCACAGAACAAAAGAAAATTGTTGTTATTTGTATAAACATTCGTCTCTGCCACAGGCGAAGTCAGGGTGACAAACATACTTTCCTTACCGGTCTGCATGTTTAGTAAATAAACGCTTTCACTTGTAACAAAAATCAAATCCGTAGCATCCTCATTTACGGGGAGCATAATTTCTTGTGGCCAATAACTTAATCTTTCCTCTTCCCATAACAGATTACCTGACCGGATATCTATGGCCACTACATAAGAATCTGCACCCAGATATGCCTCGTCATACTTTCCGATTGCCGCATATGCCACGCCGTCCTGCATCTTCATATCCTTAAGTTCGCACTTTCCAATATCATATGTAGAAATTGTCTGCATGGTGTTTAAATCAATAAAATATAAGGTATACAGTTCATCCAAAAATTCTCCGCCGGTAGAATATGCACATGCCAGAATTCCATCTGTTGAAACGTAAGGTCCATCAATAAACATACCGGTTTCCACTTCCGGAGTAATTCCTAATTCTTCAAATGTATCACCGGAGTATACGATAAAATTAGATTTCCACAACTCTGCTACAAGATAAGTTCCATTTTCATCTGCCACCAATTCAGATACACCGTCTGTAGGTATTTCTTTAATAACGCTATTTTCATTTAAGTCATAAATGCAGATGGTATTTTCCGCGTTTATGTAAGCAAATTTGTCAGTTCCTACAAATGTACAACCGTACATACCCAAAAAATTATAATCTTCCGAAGTAAAAATATCTATTACTTCAGCGGTCTGTGTCCGAAACAATGTCAATGTCTGAGTATCATCATAGATTGCCAGAGTATCCGAATCGGGAGATTCCATTATTTCCTCAATACGCCCGGCAGTTTCATACTGGTAACTTGCTTTATAAACTTCCCCGACATCATACACACGAAGACTTTCCGCCAAAACAAGCTGTGCTTCAGGTGTATACGGAAGAGCAATCCCTTCGCTTTCGGTTAAGGCTTCCACTGCCGTTTTGATTGCATCTGCCCTGTTCCCCTCATCCAGATATTTTTCTGCCAGTTCTGCCAGCGAACGTGCCTGACGCAGGGCCAGTTCCTGGTTCTGTTGCAGGATTTCTTCCGACTGGGCAAGAATCTCTTCTGCTTGTGCCTCAATCTGCTTTTTTTGGCTGTTGATGTGCAAAGCAGTGACTGTACTGTAAACACCGAAACCAAGACATACCGCACCACCGATTAAGGATGCTGTAATAATACGTCTCATTCGCTGTTCTTTATGCCGTTGGCGCAAATCATCATAATTTAATCCAAACATAGCAGCACACAGACGAAGCACCTCGCTTTTCATTGCTTTCAGCACTTCTTTCTTTGTCTTTCCCCTGACATCTGCCGCCAAAGGCTCCACCGGTACCCTTACTTCTTCTGTTGTTCCGTCAGATAAGGTGTGAGTTTCGATTTTATATAAAAGTTCATCCGGAAATGATTCCGCAGGTTCACCCTCTACCAAAACCGCCAACACTCTCTCCCGTCCGCGCAAAGCTACAAAAGTTTCAATTTCTTTTTTGCACCACATGGATTCACGAAGTCTGGGGGAACAAATTACAATGAGCCACTCACTGCTATTCAATGCTGCCATAATGGGATCATTTAAGTTACTGGTTAAGGGAAGTTCTTCCTTATCACGGAATACTCTCTCAATCTTTGTTTTTTTACCCTTACATTTTTTTGCTATACTTTTAGGCAAACGAAAAGCTTCCAACTGCTTATGAAGATTTTCCGCCACAAACTTATCCAATTCCGCATGTCTGTAACTGATAAAGGCATCATATATATATTTCTTTTCCATCCGTTTCTCCTTTTTCACAATAAAATACCTTTCAGGCTTTATTCTGTTTCACTTATGCACTCGTCATATGTCTTTGTAAATATTTTTTGATTAATCAAGTATACATCATGCAAATCATCACATCTTACTGCCAGAAAATCTCCTGTTTTACCGCGATAATACTTTCCCCACTGGGTAAACACTTTTACGTCACCATCAACCGGTTTTGCATAAATTTTTGCCTGTCCCGTAGGAATACAACATTTTGCATAAGATGTAATCTGTGTATTTTCTCCGGATAAGCAGTTTCGTATGGTGGGAATATATTGGGCATCCAAAACATCTTTTTCAAAACAATATTCACGTTCCAATATTTCATACGAACGCTTAAATTTCTCTTCTTTTATGGGATATACTTCACCATCCACACCAATCATAATGTAGTCTTTTTCGGTTACTTTTATGATATCCGTATCACCTTCCATGGTTCTTACAATAATCGGTGTTCCTGCTGTAACCACTTCATCGGCCTTTACATATCCAATGGGCATTTTTCGTTTCTCATACAACTTGAATTCCGAAAGGTCTGCTTCATAATCTTTGGCATATATCATTTCAAAGCCTTCATGGTATTCTTTCATTCGCTCTTTGAAATACTCTTGCGGATTTTTGTCGCCATACTTCTTTACATATTTTTTCTTACTGATAAAACCGCCGGCCTTTTCATAGTGACCACCACCGGAGCCAATGTCTTCCGTAAGGAATCCTGCCAGTTCGCTGGCATCCACCTCTCTGACGCAACTACGCACGGATATCTTATATCCCTCGGGATTTTCATTAAAAACAATACTGTTATCCATTTTATCTACCTGTAAAAGGAAGTCATTAATCAATCCTAAAATATTCGGATCGCATGGCTTTGATTGAACCACCGCAAACCGGTATTTTTTATCATAAAAATAATCACGCATTGCAATCCCGGCAATGTCCAATTCCTCCAGCGAAATATTGGAGTTACGAAATGTAGTTACAAGAGATTGTTTAAAGGGAAGCATATCCCTTGCATCCCTATCCATGGGATTAAAAATTTCGGCAAACTGATTGGTATCCGTAAACAATCCATAATACAATGCAGTTCCCAATCCATCATCATCAGTCACTTCATAGCCGGCTTCTTCCAGCATGGACCATACTAAAGTTGCACAGGCACCAAGTCCCGGATGAATCATGCTTAACGCAATATTTTCAATTTCCACCTGATGATGATCTATAATGGCAACTTCATCTGCCTCAATTCGTGTAACATTCCCTGCACCATACTGACAATCAACAGTAATCAAAAGTCCCGGACGATATACGGCAGTATCTTCCGGTTCAATATATGTGATAGGGATATTTAACAAATCCACCATTAAAAGTAAATTCGATTTTCTGATTTTATTCCTTCCACTATACACAAGACTTACATCTTTACCTTTATCTTGAAAATAACAAAACAAACCAAAACCGGAAGCAATGGCATCGGCATCAGGATTGTCATGACACTGGATGGTAATAGGATTATATTTTTCAAGTTCCTGTAATTTCATCATTTTATCCGTCCTTCCTCAACTACCTTTTACACAACAATCAGATTACAAAGAATCTTCTCTGATATACAATTTACTGGGACGGCAGGCGCCGCCTGAAGTATACTCGTCAGTTTCCTTTACCATGTGACTTACTTTTTTTCTGAAATTGGCTTTGTATAATTCTTTTCCCAAAAGAATCTCGTAAACCTTTTGAAGCCTGGGAAGTGTAAACTTCTCAGGCACAAAATTAAATGCAATATCTGAATATTCAACTTTATTTTTTATACGCTCTCTGGCGTATTGTATTATCTTCTTATGATCGAAAGCGATATCTCTTTCGTCAGATAAAACCTGTCCAACAGGATACAAATATTCCCGAATATTTCCTTTTCCCGCCTTTGCGCATAATTGGTCGATCGACACCAATGTCAGGTAGGAAACTGAAATAATTCGCATACGGGGATCACGCCCTACATCACCCCAGGTGTACAGCTGCTCAAGGTAGATGTCAGTCAAGCCGGTCTCAACTTTCATACCACGGATGGCAGCATCTTCCAGACTCTCCTCAACGCCAACGAAGACACCGGGTAATGCAAGGCAGCCCCTGTAAGGGAACTCGTCACGTTCAACCATGACAATTTTTAGTTCATCATCTTCTATGGTAAAAATCAGTACGTCTACTGCCACAGAAGGTTTTTCAAACAGGGAACTGTCATATTGTTCCAAAAACTGCTTCTCTTCTAAATATTCATTTTTCATCATTCGGCACCGTTTCTTAGTATATTTTTGCTACTAACTAATTGTATGATAGTAGCTTTTTGCTACTTTGTCAATACTTATTTTATAAAAATAAAAAATTTATTAGATTTTTGTACTATTTCGGTTGTTCGTCTTATCACACTTATTTATAATGTTGTTAAATCAATAAAATATTTGCCTAATATTAATGACTATTTACTGAGATATCGGAGATAACAAAATGAACAATCGAAAAATATCCCCTGAAGAAATTCTTTCACAAATGACTTTAGAAGAAAAGGCTACGCTGGTTAATGGTGCATCCTTCTTTGGTATGGCGGGATTGGAACGCTTTGATATACCTGCACTGCAATTGCTGGACGGCGGTACCGGTATGAACTTTGAGCAGTTATTCGGTGATATGTATTCCCGTGCCGAAAAAGAAACCAACAGCACTAACGGTATGGTAGGTTCAACGGTACTGACCCATGTAATTGACCGGTATTATGAACCTGAGAAATTAACGGAAGAAGAATTGGAAGTACGCAGTTGGATTGAAGAACAATTACGTGCCCGTACCGGTCGCGACTATGCGCCGGGCTGCTTTCCGCCGGGCATTTTACTGGGAGCAACATTTAACCCTGATGTAGTAAAAACCGTAGGAGAAGCCTTAGGCGCAGAAGCCCGTCTTTTTGGCGTGCAAATTCTCTTAGGAAGTCCTAATGTAAACATTCACAGAGACCCGCTAAACGGCAGACTTTTTGAAGGCTATTCAGAAGACCCCTGTCTGGTATCCGCTCTTGCGCCGGAACTGGTAAAAGGTGTGCAAAAGTTCAAGGTTGCGGCTAATGTAAAACACTTTGCTGCCAACAATCAGGAAACCAATCGTGTAGGTATTAACGAAACCATTTCAGAACGTGCCTTACAGGAAATCTACTATCCCGGTTTTAAGGCCTGCGTACAGAAGGGCAAGGCAGAAACCGTTATGAGTGCTTACAACCGTATTAACGGTGTTCCCTGCACGGAAAGCTATAAACTGTTAACGGAAGAATTACGTAACAAGTGGGGTTTTGAGGGCACCGTTTTGTCGGACTGGGGCGCAGTATATCACCCGGTAGAAGCCCTTCAGGCAGGCAATGATTTGGCAATGCCGGGACCTTTACCCGCAGAACCCATTATTGAGGCTGTAAATGAAGGCCGTTTGTCCATGGAAGTTCTCGACAAGGCAGTGCTTCGCTTGTTAAAGACCATTGCATATTGTTTGGAAAGTCCCTATAAAAATGTACATTCCGTAAGTATCGGCGAAAAAGAAGTCCCTATGTGGGCTGTGAATACCTGTGGCGATGGTGCGCCGGATTTAGACGCAATATATGAAGCATCCACTGCTGCCGCTTATGAAAGTGCTGTGGAAGGTATTGTAATGTTAAAAAATGAAGGCGTGTACCCGCTTTCGATAAGCAATTGCAATCCGGAAAATGCTGCCTGCGCACAGAATTCTTCCGCAAATTCCGACAATGCAACTTCCCCTACCATATTGCTTACCGGCAGTAAAGACTTCTTAACCTGCGGTACGGGAAGCGCCGGAATTACCACAAACCGCAATACTTCTTTTACGGATTGCATTGGTGGTACTTATGTAGATTATGATTATGACTTTGAAGCTTTTTGTAAGGAAAATCAAGGCTTTCACGTCATTTTGACCGCTACGGTCAGCGGTATGGAGGGCAACGACAGACCGCATATGAGAATTGCCGATGCAGATGATATGCTGTTGCGCAAACTGATTGCTTTGAAGAAAGAAAACGACTTTACGCTGACACTGATATTAAACGTTTGCGGTCCCGTAGACCTTCGCGATTACGAAGCGGATTTGGACTCCATCTGGTGTGTATTCTTACCCGGTATGGAAGGTGCCCACGCATTGGCGGATTTGATGCTTGGTAAAAGAACTCCCTCCGGCAAGCTTCCTATCACCTTCCCCAAGCGTTACGAAGATACTCCTACCTTCTTAAACTTCCCCGGCGAAGGCTACGAAGTCAATTACGGTGAAGGTATTTATGTGGGTTACCGCTATTATGATAAAAAGAAAGTTGCACCGGCTTATCCGTTCGGTTACGGATTGTCGTATACTACATTTAGCATTGATAATTGCAAAGCGGATAAAGAAGATTTTGATGGTGATTTGAAAGTAAGCCTGACGGTAACCAATACGGGAAATTATGCAGGGGCAGAAGTGGTACAGCTTTATATTTCGGACGAGACGTCCATGTTACCCAAGCCCGTAAAAGAATTAAAAGCCTTCCGCAAGGTATTTTTGCAGCCCGGCGAAAGCGAGGGTGTGACATTTGATTTGAACTTAAAAGATTTCATGTCTTTTGATATGGATTATAACGAATGGCTGGCAGAAGAAGGCTATTATCATATCCTGGTTGCCACCTCTAGTGCAGAAGCAGATATCAAGGCCGATATCCGCGTATATCTGGATATCCGCTCACCTTACTCTTATGGTTTTACCTCTACCGTAAAAACCATTTTTGAGAAAGATGCGTTAAAAGAAGCGTTATTTACTCTCTGGAAAGAGAATGGTTGGGACATGCAGATTATTGCAAGCAACTACCAATACACACCCAACCGCACCATAGAACAAATAATGCCCGCCGCTCCCGGTGAGAGCAGCAGGCAAGCATTCTTAGCAAAGGTTGAAAAAGTGCGCCATTAAATATTCTTTTACTTCAATCAGGGATGGAAGGATGTGTTCAGACAGTTCTTCCATCTCTTTATTTGGCGACAACATATCAGGTACCATCAAAGGGCGCATATTGGCAATGTGAGCCGCCCGGATTCCGTTGTGGGAATCTTCTATGACATAACACCGTTCCGGCGCAATTTGCAGGCTTTCTGCGGCTTTTAGGAAGATGTCAGGAGCAGGTTTGCTTCTTTTTACCATATCTCCGCAGATGACCGTATCGAAATACTCTAACAATCCGGCATCCTTAAGCTCCTGCTTTACTACCGCTTCTCTTGTGGAAGAAGCAAGGGCGATACGGATGTGGTTTTCTTTTAAGAATTCTAAAAGTTCCTTGATTCCTTTTTTCATCGGAAGTCTGCCTTCCCCATAGCGGGTGTGGAATAACGCCGACATTTCAGCCTTGTACTCATCATACGGGAAGTCCTGACCATAGCGAAGTTTCATCTTTTCTCTGGTGGCAGTAGCATTAATGCCTACGCACTCACGGCAGGCTTCTTCTATATTTGGTATGTTGTACTTGGCGGCAGTTTCCACCCAGCATTCCACTACCAATCTTTCGGAATCAAAAATAACACCGTCCATATCAAAAATCACTGCATCAAAATCATGTTGGGTCATTAGAGGCTCCTTTTTATATTTTCTCTTGCTTGCCTTGGTGTTTTATGTACCAGAATCTTTTTATCACATTCGGAAAGTATTTTCAATATAGGAACAGAAGAAAACAGGAGTTGTGAAACTATATACTTCTGCTGAAGTATTATGGATTATCATAAATACAAGCCCTTTCGACCGTTTTTTTACAATCATATTTTACTACTTTGATAAGATATTAGCAAGATAATATATGCAGTTTCGTTCCTCTTAATAGAAATTGGTTAATAGTTACTGTTCTTTCATAAA